>NZ_JBQKUM010000018.1:0-68347 GCF_054968605.1 Pseudoalteromonas sp. G5_S1_14_S5
CATTGAAAGCCGACTTGATAGTTTCAGTCCACTCGGGTAATGAAGGTTTGCTCATCATCCACAAAAGCGACAAAGCCTCCGTGAAGCACTTTCTGCGAATCAGTTTTTTTTGTCAATTGATATTTAGTTTACCTAAAAACAATTGGTTATCCAGTATTTGGGTTGTTATATTTTTTGACATACTTTTTGAATGTCAACTATGCTGTTAAAAGTATACTTTCAAGGATATTGCTAATGAAAACAGACAAGCTTGTTACCCTATCTTTAGTATCGAGTGCGATATCAAAGTCGCTTAGGGCGCAATTACAGACTATTGCTATGGATTTATATCCTAATAAGCAAAAAAAAGTCCTTGAACTGTTTGTGAATATTTATGCATCTTTCATTTTTTGTAAGGGTTCTCAGAACTTCAATGTAAAGTATGTTTTAGGTGATAAAGAAAAACTTCAACAACACATTGATGAGTTAGTTGGCTTTTGCTACGAAGAGTCTAAAAATTTAGGACTTGAGGCGAAGTGTGTTTATGCACGATTCATCTTCAATATAATGCGTAAGTTCGCAAATGATAATAACATTGATATTGAAAAGAGATCTTTTAGTCACTCGAGAATTAATGACTATGTGCAGGATTGTATAAAGTTGTATAAAGCTTTACCAAGTGATGATGAACGACTCACATATCTTGACGGGTGGGAGTTAATTTCTCAAGAACGTAAGTCCATCCCCGTTCACCTTGATTTTTTGTATATAAAATACGGTCGTGATTTTACAGACAAAATTCATAATTCTTTAATCAACTTTGGCTTAACACAAAAAACGATTACATTAAAAAACATAATTTGGAAATTTACCCCTTTTTTAGAGATGGTCTCTTTACTCGATAAAAAAGGTACCGTTCAGTCCTTAGAATACTCGCTTAGTGCATTTAATGCACAGTCTACTTTTCTTAACGTATACTACTGCATGCTTTCAGATTGCGTTGTGAAAAATAATAATGTCTCCTCTTTCAATACGGTTTTTAAGGGGTGTATAGAAACTTATCAATCGATCTTCATTAATACCAAAATATATCCAGAGCCATTAATACCTTTTATTACCCCTACTGCTAAGGACATAAAAGAACCACCGAGTTTTTCAAGTGGTGGAAAGCCCAGTGACAATGAGAAAATCCGCTGGTTTGCTAATATCCCTTTATCCATAAAAGATGAAGAAGCAATATTTATTATAGAATCTCGTCTTAATCGGGATATGGGATACATTAAGTCTGTTTTAATAAATCATTTCAATAAGTTAAAAATAAAACAAGAGCGAAATAAAGATTTCATTAAAAATGGTTGGGTTAAACCGTTAACCGGAAATCGTGGCACCTTAAGCGATTATCAAGCTCTCGAAATTGGTCCCAATCACCTCCAAAACACAATAACGACCTTCTACCATTATGGTATCACTGGTTATAACGGTTCAAATTACTCAAGTTTCTTAGGTTATTCTGGCAATACCGAAGAGCTAGAAAAACAGCTAAATTTACCTAACAACTCTACTTTATTTGTTCTAACCGCGTTACTGGTTATGGAGCATCCTAAAATTACTCCCTCTTGGCTTCAAAAACTTCATCTTTTTGATGAGAATGGAAAAAGAATAGGTTACTTTCAGACGGGTGAGCAATTTATTTTGAGCAGTATAAAAGAGCGTAGAGGTCCATCGCTAGCTCAACAAGATGTTATTTTAAATGATTTTTCTAAGTCTATTGTAGAGTTTCTTATTGAACATACCGAACCAGCAAGAAAGCACCTTAAATTAATCGGAAATCCTGACTGGAAATGTTTGTTGCTCACATGTTCAGTTAACAAGGCAACTAATCCGACGGCGGCAGATCCTTTATACAAACCACATAAAATCGTTATGGAATTGTTAAGTGATAAAGTATGCTTGCCTGATGAGGATAAGCTAAGTCATGGGGATTTGGATACTATCGCCAGCATTACTACACACAGAGCTATTCGTCGCCATCGTGGATTACAAATCTACTTAAAAACGCGCTCACAAAGTGCAGTTGCTGATGCTTTGGGGCATAAAAAAGCTAATAACCAATTACTGACATCATATCTGCCCAAGCCTTTGATGGAGTTTTTTTCAGAACGTGTTATTCGGCAATTTCAAAAAGCTATCATTTTAAAAGCTATGGAAAGTTCACAACATCTTCTTGACTCGATGAATATGAATTTTGAAGAAATTAAAGAATTTTTTGAAAATCACGGCTTAAACGAAATGCCAGACTTTAATGTAGATAATTTTGATAAAGCAGCTTCAAATAGAGAAGAAAGTTGGTTTGATAGTGTTGTGTTTACAATCACAGTACCAGTAATTCAACTTCTCATTAGTATCAAAAAAATTATTGACTCTGACAATGATCCTTCTAGTTTCAACGATCTAGTTCAGCATTGGTACCAATCAGCTTGTTATCTGTTAGGCCGATTTTCAATTGGTGATTTTTCTGGTAATGATGATATTAAAGAAATGTATGAAACAGCCAAGAGCAAACCGCTTAATCAAGATGTTGTCAAAGGTGCTATTATATGCTGAGTGCAATAGATAATAATTCGTATTTGGAAGTGCTAACTAATGATATAATTGATAATCCAGTTCTTCTTAATGGGATGCATATTGAAACGCTTTCGGATTTAACTTCTTATGCTGTAGAAAAAAATGACTTTCGGGTTCTTGCTTTATTGACCGAACTTTATACAGGCATACAAACGAGTCATAATCGTTTACCATACTGGTGGTTATCGGAATTTCATGATGATATTACTGAAGTGAAATTTGAGCACTACAAAGGCATTAGGGAGATAAGATGGTGTGATATTACGCTTGGTGATGGCGAATTACTTACGAGCATCAAGCACCAACCATTACTGAATGCTTTCAAATATTGGCTGATCGCTTGTGATGATCCACTGAGTAATGGTGGCGCTATTATTAATTCCAACAATGCTGCGAAGAAATTTAACCGTATTGTTACTTTGATTAATGTCATATTGTTAAATGGTGAAGCACTAAAATTACCTGAGTATCATTTGGGAAAAGTTACAGATGAGTTTTGGCTCAAAGTGTTATTAACTATAGCTCAAAGTGGGAAGTCAATAGTTCATAGCTTATATCAAACACATGATCGAATTAAAGAATTACTAAATAATGCTGAAGTTTGTGATGATGAGATAGAAGCCTTTGTAATGAAATACCCTCATGCGGGACGTAACATTGATTCGGAAGACATAATTTTAGATTTAGATGACAGAATAAAGGCTTGTTGCTGGTTGGAGAAACTTCGTTATTACGCACGCAATAAAGATGAAAGAATTAGTGACCACAATTCACCTCAAGGTAATAATCGCATCTTGATTAGATTGCTATTTGATGGGAAGATACTTGTTAACAGTGTCACAATGGAGCCTTTTCCTGAATTAGCATTAAATCCAATACCAAGAAAAAAAGAATACAGATCTGTACCTAATACAAAGAAAAACAAAGGTATTAGCACTGAAGAGCTTACTTCTTGGCTTTCGATTGTTAAATTGATTAATACCAACGCTGACAAAAATGAGGTTGGTCATTTCAATCCAGTATCAAGTAATGTTTCAGTTGATGCTATTAAAGGTATAACCGGTCTTCGAAAAATAGGTCGTACGAAGACCTTACCGCCGGAGTTCATTTTAAATTTATTTAAAAATAGTTATGAACTTCTCAAAACGTTTTGTCCTGGCCCTAATGAAAAAGGAGAGTGTTTCTGGGACAATATTTTTAAGTTACTGACTGAGGTAAGTAGAAAATCAACAAAAAAAAACTCCAATACTCATCGACCTCAACAAAGTAGCAAACATTTCAATGAGGCACTTCATCGTAGCTTGCCAACTTCAGAGCTTGGCCATTGGCTTAAATTTGAGTCAATAAACTATATTCATGCAGACTTTAAAGCGAAAGGGGTGGCACAATTCGAAAGTATACCTGTATCAGATGATAATCGTCATGATCGCATTCGTAGTAACGAGTCCATGTTGGAACTTTTCATGGTTCTCCAGGGTGCGGTGCAGCTGTTGTTAGGCTCAGTAATGGCAAGGAGACAAGGAGAGCTTATTGACCTCAAGCCCTTTGGTAATCTTGTTTATATACATGATAATGGCACTTCATCAACAACAGCCAATCCTTTTATTGAAGACTGTGAGCGATGGCTTTTGCGGTTCAAGGTAAAAAAAACAGGTACAAGTGGTAAAAATTTAACAGTAGATAAACCAATACCCTTATCTATTGCTCGTTTTGTTTGGCAATTAGAACGCTTCAACCAAAAAGCTATAAAAAAAGGATTAGCTAAAGAAAAGGAGCTCACTCTATTCAATCTTATCACCTCTAACAATTTTAATTTACGAAAAGCCTGGGATGATGGCTTTAATTCAGCTTTGGACGCGCTTTGCGATTATTTTGAAACAACTATAGTTGAAATGGGTTGTGGTGAGTATTGCCGACATTACGTCAGGCAGCATCAACTAAGAAGGTTTTTTGCGCTTGTGTTTTTTTGGTCAAAGCGTTATTCAGATATGGAAGCATTACGTTGGATGTTGGCTCACTCCGATCTAAAGCACTTAGACAGCTACATTACTGACAATGTGGACGGGACTATTATTAATAGTGTAAAAGCAAGTACGATTGTCCAAAGTGTGGTTAGTAAGGAGTCAATCATAGATAACTTTGATGAGCTAGATAAACTACGAAAAATACTAGCGAAGCGACTAACAGGAAATGAGGCTGCCCTCCTCTCTATTTCTACATTAGATAATGTGATATTTGATTATGAAGATGAATCAGAATACAAAACTTACCCTCATATCTCTCAACTTCAAGCCGAACATGATATAGAGACCGAAGTTCTGAGACTGCTTGGAAATGGCACGATTACCTTACAACCTGAATTTTTTACTGTGAAAGATGAAGATGGCGAAGAGCATCAAAACTTTAACCTTATTTTAAAAGTTAATGAACTGGAATGTGGCTAATGAAAGAGACAAAAAATCAACTTAAGGTGCTAAGAACTCGAGACTTTTTAAAGGAAATAATTAGCTCACCAAAGCAGTATAAAGAAGATGAAGTGTTGTTGAAACAGTTAAAGTCTCAGGGAGGGCTTGCGAAACTGGTATCTGAAAAGAGAAATATTGAGTCTTGTTCCTTAAACACTTTTAAAACAAATGCTGATGATGTTATTAGAGGTGGTTTCGAGACAATTGAAAGGTTACGAAAAAATGCTGTAAATGCTATAGAATTCGAAATTAAAGTTAAGCAGACTCGCAAAGGTAATGTAGCTACAGCAATTGGCCAAAAAAAACGAATTAAAGATCAGCAAAAGCAAATCGAATCATTACAGCGTGAGAATCTCATGTTGACAGTGTTAGTTCATGAAGCTCGCTCAAAAATGAAAACTATTGCGGTATGCAAAGGAACAGAAAATGAGCGATGGGAGTTATACACTGAAATGAATCGCCAAGTTCAAAATGCCTGCGATTTAGTTTTTAATTATGATTAGTAATATCATTAAAGATGTAGAGTTTTGGGTACATTTAGGTGTGCCAAGTATTGCTGAGCCAAGAAAACCGGTTGATATTCCATTTCTCAGTTACTCTAACTACAAGCCTTGCTTAGAAGCTAATGCGTATATGCATCACTTGGCTGTATCAAAAAGTCTTGCACCATCCTCTATTCGTACTTATGCCGATAAAATCGTCCATTTAATTCGATTTATCGAGCATCAACCGACTTTAAGCAGATTCAGTCAACTAACTGATAGCTCATTCACATTATTCATCCAAAATTTAACAATAGAAGAGAAACCAAATGGTGAGCCAAAGCGTTCACCTACTGAGGTTGCAAAAATTGGAGAAGTTTGCATTCAATTTCTTGAGTTTGTGAGTGCCTTTCATAGCTTGAATAATTATATAGGTGTTGATGAAACGAATGCTATCTCAGTTATCAAGAAGAAACAGAGAGCCAGAGTGGAAGCTTATAGTAACACGCAAGAAAATTTTAGTACCTCGCATGCATCACTACCAAAGAAAGATGTAATCAAGACTCGACACCCTGTCTCAAAGGATGATGCGCTAAAGATATGGGAATACATAACAACTCAAAAAAAGAACTTTTCGTACATAAAAGATCCCAAAGCGAAGCGTCTTGCGAAACGAGAACAGTACGACAAACGTAAACGAGATGTGGCAATTTATGTGGCAATGGAAATGACCGGAGGACGTGTTGGGGAATTACATTCGATCCGTTACAGTGACTATCTTGAAGCCAGAAGAACAGGCAAACTTCGCATCCATACAAGCAAAAAACGTGATAACGGAGGTAGCGAGCGTTACATCCCAGTAGATAACATACTACTCGAGTATATTGCCCAATATGAAGAAGTCCGTAAAAGAGTTATGAAGAAATACTCAATTAAGCATGATTTCTTATTTGTTGCTTTAAACAATGGTCAGCCGTTTTCAAAAGAATCATGGAAAACTTATATTAACTCATGGGGAAGAGAGCTTGGAATTGCTGGAAAAGTTTCACCTCACTTATGGCGACATGCTCGGTTTACAAACTGGTTAGTTGAAAGAATTTTGACCTCTCAAGAAATCAACAGTAAAGATGACTTTAGAAAAAACGTCTTACACACACAGCAATTTAAGAAAGAACTACAACAATACAGTGGTCACAAACTAACCAGCTCATTGGACGTCTATTTAACTCTTGCTTGGGAACAACTTCACGGCTACAAAGAGGTATATAGCGCTGTATCGCTTAAAATGGCAGTCGATATAATGCAGGATCAAATGAAATACCTCGAACAGAGAATAGACAGCAAAGAAATAACGTCAGTACAAGCAATACAAGACATTAAATCTGCTATGTTTGCATTTAAAAAAGATATTGAAGCCTCGATAAGTAATAGCAAAGGGGGCTAACCTCTTCCTTAATGCATCACAGATTTTAAATACCTTATATAAATCAATGAGCATTGGCTTTTTGTAGGGTAGAATCCAGCATATTATTGCAGTCTTCTATCAAGGAAAAACTATGGCCGTCAATCAAGCCAAGATCTTTGAACAGCTTGAGCAACTTGTTGAAGCATCAGATCGGCCTTGTTGCTTAAATCGATGGAACTAAATCAGGAAGCTACGATCTGATCGGCTACACCCATCAATCGTCGTAGTCTCATGCCTAAACCTCGTTACAAAACAACTAACTGGAAGCAGTATAATCAAGCCTTAATCAACCGTGGCTCTCTGACCTTTTGGATTGATGAGGAAGCGATAGCCGAGTGGAAGCAAAACAAACAAGGCAAGCGTGGTAGACCTCGCCGATTCAGCGACTTAGCCATTACTACCGCTCTAATGGTGAAACGCGTTTTCTCTATGCCATTGAGAGCGCTGCAAGGTTTTCTAGACTCCGTATTTAAGCTGGCTAACATCCCTCTTGTTTGCCCACACTACACCTGTATAAGCCGTCGATCTAAGGATGTTGAGGTTTCATTTAAAACTAAAACCAGAGGTGCGATACAACACCTAGCCATTGATGCCACTGGTCTCAAGGTTTATGGCGAAGGTGAATGGAAGGTCAAGAAGCATGGAACTGATCGGAAGCGCAGAGTCTGGCGTAAGCTGCACACCGCAGTAGATACAAGCACCCACGAAATAGTCGCAGCAGAGATGAGCTTATCTAACGTAACCGATGCCGAAGTGCTCCCCAACTTACTCAAGCAGACACGTCGGAAAATCATTGAGATATCAGGTGGTGGCGCTTATGACACAAGGAGTTGCCATGATGCCATACGGATCAAACGAGCTGTTCCGCTCATCCCACCAAGAGAAGGAGCAGCCTTCTGGGAACAAGGGCATCCTCGTAACTTAGCGGTAGGTTGCCAGAAGCTCTATGGCTCCAACAAGAAGTGGAAAAAGCGGTATGGCTATCATAAGCGCTCTCTATCAGAGACCGCAATGTACCGAGTAAAACAGCTGCTAGGTGGGAAATTAAGCCTGAGGAACTACAACGCTCAAGTTGGCGAGACTTACGCTATGATTGAAGCCCTGAATAAGCATACAGGGCTTGGTATGCCTGAAACACAGTATATCGATTAAGAATTAAGCACAATGGGGCAGGCATGCCTTCTCTCTGAATTAAGCAACAAAGCCTTAGAAATGAATACACTTTTAACTTTGCTCCTTACGGTGAAGCAATAACTCAATGAGATTTGTTCTTTCACTCTCGGTCATCTCACCAATCATACATGCTAATTGAGCAGAGCTTTCATCTTCACAAAAAAAGTAGTTAAGTGGCACTCCTAATTCATCAGCGATGAGCTTTAGAGTATGAACATCTGGAACGTGCTTACCTCTCTCATATTGATTCATACGTGCACTAGCTGAACTTTCATCCATACCTATACGTTCTCCCAAGGCTTTTTGGGAGAATTTGGCTTTTTTGCGAGCTTGTTTGAGTCGCTCTGTAATTGGGTTTTGGAATGACACTTAGGTTTCATTTCTTTGGCCTTAAGATAACTAAGATTTTCTTAGTTTTAATTAAATCTGTATACTAAGCAATCCTTAGTTTTTTATTGGTGTTGTTTAAGAAGATGAAACGTTCTCGAAGAATCAGTGCGATCATGCACAAGTTATTGATTGAACATGGTTTAGATGGATTTACCATTCTAGAAGCTAGGGATCTATGGCTATCAATCAATGATACAAACTCGAATTCAAGTGAAGCTCGTAAAAAGGTATATCGAGCAATTTATAACTTTGAAGAGAAGAATTGGTTGCGATATGAAGGCTCAGGTCGAGGTAAGCGCTACTTTCAAACGGAAGAATTTAAAGAATTACCGGATTATAAATTGTCAGGACATCACCCCGAATTAAATAGCTCAACTTCTGAGCAAGATTATTCCGTGCTGGTAAATGAATGCAATGACTACAAAGGTGAACTTGAGATCGTACTTGGGGAAGTTGATGAGTATCAGTCAATTGTCTCTAGATTCCCTAACCTAGAAAGTAGGCTTGCTCCAATTCATCAACAAGCCAAAGAACGTGCAGCCCTACTACTTGGTAAAATTAACGCGCTAACGACGACTCTGAATACTCTGAATACTCTGAATACTCTGAATACTCTGAATAAAGGTGGTGAGCCATGTTAAGAAAGTGGCAAGGCGAATGTTCAGACAAAGCGTTAGAAAAATACTCAATGGGTCATTCTCATTTTTTTTGCCAAGCGACTCCTGGAGCGGGGAAAACCGTACTTGCTGCTAATATCGCATCAAGGTTGCTACAAAACGACATGGTGGATCTTGTATTGTGCTTTTCGCCATCTTTGACGGTTTCGGATGGCATTAAAAAGACTTTTTCCTCAATCCTAGGTTGTACGTTTAACGGCGGAATGGGTGCTATTGGGCAGTCGCTTACGTACCAATCTATCCAGTTCTTGAATGAAGAGTTTTGGCAAACATTGCAAAACCATAGAGTCTTTGTCGTATTTGATGAAATTCATCACTGCTCAGGCTCTGAGGTTGAAAATGCGAATATATGGGGGCAACAAGTTCTCACCAAAATACAAGGACTTGCTACTTTTACACTCGCTCTCTCAGGGACACCGTGGCGCTCCGACTCTTTACCAATAGTATTGGGTGAGTACAGTGATCCTGACGGGCAACTCCTTGTTGATTACCAATATACTCTAAAACAAGCAATCGATGATGGGGTTTGCAGAGCACCTAAAATAGTACTGATCGATAATGAACATTTATCCGTTAGCAACAGTGAGAAAGTGGAATCTTTTTCATCCATATTGGAGATGCTTAAACAAACAAAAGCTTCGTACCAGAGCGTGATACATAACCAAGACGCTATGGAGTATCTCCTTGGTTTAGGCTGTGAACGTTTAGCCAAGATCCGTCTTGAATCTCCAACTGCTGGGGGGTTGGTTGTTGCTGCATCAGTTCAACATGCACAAGTGATCAAAGAAATCCTTTCTCATAAATTTGGTCAAACTGTATCAATCGTTACCTATCGACACGAAGAGCCTTTGGCTGAAATCGAACGCTATCGACAAAGTGATTACCAGTGGATTGTAAGTGTTGGAATGATCAGCGAAGGAACAGATATACCGCGTCTTCAAGTATGTTGCCATATGAGCTCGGTTAAAACTGAACTATATTTCCGTCAGGTATTAGGCCGCATACTTAGAGTTAACTCATCGGCCTCTCAACAAGCTTGGTTATTTACGTTTGCGGAGCAAAGCCTAATTCAGTTTGCAGAGCGCATTGAGCTTGATATCCCGGAGTCTTGTCTTTATGTGCATATGGGTAAACCAATCAAACCACAGCATCCAGGCCCACGAACCGGCTCAAGGAATCAACCTGCTTTGCTGCAGAGTAAAAGTGGTAACGACTCAAATATGGTTTGGGGAAATAGTGGCGATAGTGGTTATGGAAACGGTTTAGGAGGAGCATTCATGGTATTTGATGAGCTTCAACTTGGTGCATTTAGGCAAAGGGTGATTTCGGCTTTTGGTAGTCTTAGGTAGTGAAAAAATAGTAGTCTCGCTTGCCATTTAAACTGAGAACAAACAATGAAAATGGATAGTTTATCCAAATCTTTCTCAACTAACTTCAACAGCTTACCTATAGGGAGTCCAGAGCGCCTAAGACATAGGTTCTGGGAATTGGGAATTGGGAATGAAAAGGTTTCACATTTATACTGGTGAATGCAGTACGAAGCTGAAAGATGCATATAATCGAATTAATCATGAGCTAGGTGTTGAAGCGATAGATATATATCTTGACTCTCTGGGTAGCCAATACAGGGACGAGTCATCTGTTTTGAATATTATTCGAGGAGAAAGGCCAACCTGGATCTGGTTCAACAATTGTAATGCACTTCTAAATACCTCTCTCGCAGGGTGGTTGCGATCAATGCTTACCACCTATTACGTTGATCACGTAAGGGTTGTTTTAGTTCTTGATAGTAGAGAACAATTTCGAAGTATCTTTCAAAATTATTCGCCACCGTTTTACCAGTCTACTATCCCCCTGAATTGATAGGCAATTAGAGGCGTTTTAGATGGACTATTATGAAAAGGATCCCTTCTAGGTAGTGTAAACCTGGAGGGTAAATGAAAAAACTGAAGCAACAGTACCGAAATCATGTCAAGGCAGATGGGGTTTATCAATTGGATATGTACCCTAGCGTGCGTAGCGGAACTCATAAACACTTTTCAACTAAGCAAGAAAAGAGCTACTTCTTTCTACACAAGGTCGAGTGTCGTGGATACCCTATCAAACTGCGGGCTGCCAGAGGAAAATCACTAGCGAATCCATGGGATGATTACCCTACATACGTATATGTCGTAGCGAAATGTTGGAAGCACAATTCAAAAAGGCCTTACCAATACTATAAATAGAGAGCATCGAACCTCTCATATGAGAGGTTTATTTGTATCTGCCAATTTCTACGTTATAAATCCATCACGCTACTTGCGTGATGGATGAACTCACCTTTGTCCATTACCTTGCTATCAATAACTGGCTCACTTTCGTGATTTGACACAAGTCTGTATCTACATCGTTACATACAGCCTTTGCTTTTTCCAACCTCCTCTACCTGCATCACTATCGGCCAATGCGGCTTTCCCAGAGGGAGTGATACAGGCTTACCATGTTCCGTATGCAACGCAATGGTAGGTTAGGTGCCCGCTATCATGCGAAGAGCGTCTCTATCACGAAAGAGCATGGGGCAATCTCTTTCCTACTCTTAGTGCCTTTTGGCGACAGCGTAAAAACCACTACCGCTGCTTACGATATAGCGCATCTTATGCGGATTAATATTTATTCACCATACTACCTGCCTAGCACTCACCCGATTGATATGGTTATCAGGAGGAGCCTTCTCTCGCGATTTAGCTCCCGACAAGATAGTTTCTTGTCTTCGTTACATTGTCAGAGCCGCTACTTGATTCAGGCTCTTAGGCTCATCTGGTGATACAGATGGTCCATTCTTAACGCGATGGACAGCGCTGCATACGACCTCATATCGCCCCCCAAAATCATTCAGAGCTAATACTCTAAATATTAAGGGGGAGTGCGTTTACCCTACTAAAATTTATTCGATGGAGTTGATAATTGTTCATTCTCGTCATTAGGAGACATCTAACAGTCTAACTTCCCTTCATGTAGTATAACTTATTGATTATCTGTTGAGTTAATATGATAAAGACTGCACTACCGAAGGATGATAGACGACTATGTGTCGCCCAATAAGCGTTAGCTGTCCGAGTGCCAAATTGTTTGTGTCGTACGGAATAAAATAAAAATGAAACTATACAAATTTACTCCTTCCCTAGATATCGCTGAAAAGATATCCCTAGGTATATTTCGCTTCTATGAGCTAACGAAATACATAAAAATTGAAGATGATGTCGGTCGAGCTGACTCCTCCGAAGGTTCAGTGAGCTTTCTCCCTGAAGAGTATCAACACTTTCCGGAAAAGCTTCCAGTTGGGAGGTTTAAGGGGGTTGAGTTTAAGTGTATCAGCGCAGGAAATGATGAAGAATATTTAAAACAATATTTCGTTTTTTGTATGAGTACAAAAAAAGATGAGGCTGCAATCGGTGACTCTAAGTATGCTGTAGAGTTGCATAGAGATAACTTCGATTTTTTTATGCAGTTTTTAAATGAACCCTACGAAAAAGTTGAAAGTCCGAATGGGCACCAGTTTTTTAGTCATGGGGAGGTTGAATATTATGATATACACAATCATCCTAAATCGCTTATTGGTGAGTTTTGGCGAGAAGTTTACCTTAAACATGCTGAATTCAAATACCAAAGCGAGTACAGAGCAGCTTTTTTCGCATCTGACTTCTTCTTTCATCGCGTACAAGACAGTCCATTCGTCATAGAGAAAAAAATCTATCAAGATGGAAAATCATTGGACTTCAATTTGGAAATACATGTTCAATCCGGTGTGGATGCTGAGGGATGGCGTTACTTAGAAATGGATATATCAACATTTGCGGCAAATATAAGTCCAGAAAAAAGTGAAATCATTGAAGTATATAGGTAAAAATCGAACAACAGCTAACATAACGAATCCCACCTTTTGCTAGTACGATTCTACTAATTGCATTGGCACTTCATAACCTCTTTGCCGCTCCTCTGATTATTCATGAATTGCTAATTTAGCAAAAGCACTGGCAAATAATTATCCAAGAATTTCTCAGGTTGAATTTTTATCCGTGGCACTTTCTAGCTCGAAAGTGCCCCCATTCAATGTTAAGGGCGATTTGCCCACTCAGTTCAGTAGAACTTCATTTGACCTACTTTCCTCATACCATAAATGTGTTTCAGTATCTGGTGTTGAGGGACCACCTCTCAAAGAGTAGAAATTGGTTAAACACAGCTAATTACAGGTTGGAATTATGGTTAAGAAGATTATTGCCACCGCGATAATAGGATATGTTGTATGGTCGTTCTTTGTTGACGATAGTTTGAAAACATATGTCGGTTGCGTTGATGCCATGTATTCCCAGTTCACTGCTATTAAAGAGAGGGGAGAACGTAAAGCTATAGCCAGATTACGTTACGATGAGCTTGTGGCTGAAGGTAAAGTTAACCCCAAATAGTTGAGTTAATCAATGACGTACCAACCGGCTCCCTCTAGGCTGGCACAAACCTGCCCCTTTCTGTGTTTAGAAAAGCCCACATGATTAGCCTCACTTTAAGGGGGGGCGATAATTTTTCTAAAGCTAAATGACAGGTGTGTATAAATAACGTAGGTGCATTTCACTCTAGTAAGAGCGTTAGTTTGCGGGATATTTGGTACCTATCCTATGGGGGGATGATTCTAACGGCCTGTTGGTAATTACCTTAGCTATTTCAACGACAAAGTGTGTGTTAACACTCTAACCAAAAATTCACTATTCGCGAAAATTTAATGTTGGGAAAGCTGTTATGAGGTGGCAGACTAGTGAGCATAATGAAAATTAATGAGCCGTACCTCTCTACATGAAAGTTAAAAATTCTGCGATTATTTATACGGGCTATGATTATCAGACTCTGCAGGGAGTAAAACTACTTGCGGAATGGCTTCATAGCCCTACTCAGTATGCTAGGGTGGCATTTGAAGCTGATACGGATAGCAATGAAACACCTGAAGGTATAGATGATATTGTCTGTGAACGACCAAATGGTGTTAAAGATTTCTGGCAAGTTAAATTTACCCCTTCCCCAGACAAGGGTGAAAACTGCCTTTCGTGGAATTGGTTATTAAAAATCTCAGGAAAAACAGCGAGATCTCGTTCCATACTTAAAAAGCTTCACGATGCTATTAATGCGGTACCTGGTGAAAAGCTTGGGGATGTTGTTCTTTTGACCAACAAACGGCCGGACAGGTCTATGGAGTCCTGCCTATCTGGTTCGAAAATAGACTTTAATCAAGTTGATAATGAGTTACAACGAGAGATTATCCAACAATTAGGAAGCAGCGAAGACGCTATATTTCTTTTTTCGAAGTTGACCGTCCAGCATAGCGATGGAGACTATCTTAGTATAAAGCGTAGTGTTCGAGCTGAGCTTCTAAAGTTTTCTGACGATATTGGTGTTGAACGGCTCTTAGCGAGAGCTCGCGAGTGGGCAATGTTTCATAACAACCCACCAGAAAATGGTTGGATTTATCTTCATCATGTTAGAGAAGTCTTATCACCAAAAAGACCGGAACCGATACCAGAGATATTCTCTGTACCTGAGGATTATTGCCTCCCCAACTCAGTTTTTCACACTGATCTACTTAATCGAATTAATCGCTCAAACGGCGAAGTTATTACGTTAACGGGGAAGCCTGGTGTGGGAAAAAGTACATATCTATCGTTTTTATGTCAGGAACTAGAAGAGCAGGAAGTTCCGCTAATCCGCCACCACTATTTCTTATCGTTGGGAGACACAACTGAAGACAGACTAAGCCCAAGGATTGTTGCTGAATCCCTGTTACATCAGATTGATAGCTTTCACAAAGAATCAACTGCCAGTACATCCCGCCCTGAAAACTTGCGTGATGCATTGTTAACCTGCGCGAATTATTACAAACGCAAAGGGAAACCTTTTGTAGTATTGATTGATGGCCTAGACCATGTCTGGCGAGATAATGCTAGAAATAAAAAGCCATTAGATGAAACCTTCAGACAGTTGCTCCCTGTAACAGATAATTTAGTGATACTTATTGGAACGCAACCAGTTGACCATGAATTGCTTCCTTGCACACTACTTACTTATTCTCCTAAGAATGAATGGCATTGGTTGCCTGAAATGTCAGGGAATTCAATATACGAGTTTTTAAAACTTCATATTGAATCTGGTCGTTTATTCTTGAACTGTCATAAGGATCAAGCGGATGAAAAAATTCAGGAAAGTGCTGGCGCATTATTAGAAGTTACAAACGGCTATCCTCTACATGTGATCTACTCATCTGAGTATCTGTCTCATCATGGATTAGCGCTTTCCTCCTGGCAAATTGAGAAGCTTCCTCCATGTACCGATGGCAACATTACAACTTATTATTCCGAGCTTTGGCGTAACCTCAATTATAGACAAAAGGATGTCCTTCACCTTTGCAGTGATTTTCAGTTTGCGTGGCCGAGAAAGGCCATTGGTACTGTTGTAAATGATAATCACGAATTTGCACCGAGTGTGGATGCAGTTGCACATATGCTGTCCGAAGGAATCTGCGGGGTAAGGCCTTTCCATGAGAGCTTGGTGGTATTTGTGCGAAATCAGGAGGAGCACCAAGAGCGTATAAACGCATTGCTGCCACGTGTGTGTGAATGGCTGAGTTTGAGTGCCCCAACACACCTCAGAGATAACTGGCTTTGGTCGAGTTTGGCTAGGGCAGGCGATTCTTCAGAGTTACGACAAGGTGTCACTCGAGACTGGGTGCTTGATAAGCTTAAAGTTGGAATGCCTGTGAAATCGTGTATTCGACTGCTATCCGAGGCAGAAACTTATGCATTTCAGGATCTGGAGTATGCAGAGGCATATCGACATAGAGCATTAAAAACCAGACTTATCAATGGTCCTGAGTTCCAGACATGGGATTACACTAACCTAGAAATACTTTCTCTAATTCTCTCTGATCAGCCTTCAATGAATGAGATAATTTCGGGGCAAAGCGAGTATTCACCAACCAAATTATCTATATTGGCAATTGCATTATGGTATAGAGGAACCTTTGATCAAGCAGAACTACTATCACAGAAAGCTATCGATCGATATCGAACTAAAATCAAACTATTGTCTTCACGACACTCTCAAGCTAACGAAGCTGAAGCTGCTGTATTGATAAAAGCAGGAGTATTAACTGACAGCCTTGACTACGATGCTATTTTTGAAGGAGGAAACTTCTCTAGTTGGCCTGATGGATATGTAGCTAGCTTTAGACGAGCATGCCGCACAAAAAAAGAACTTGGCCTGCTTCTCAGAGCTTGGAAGTGTCTATCCGGAGATTCACATCATATTGCTCAAATCGAACTTGATGCAATTAGACTAAGCATCGTCGAGGATGCAGATATTGCCAGCAGGCCGGAATATAGTTTTTTTTCCTCGCAACAATTATCTCAGTTTATAGATATATTCCCTAAGAAAAGTGCTGCCACTGTTAAGACTCACCGTTTTGATGGCCATTCGGTGGCAGCCTTCAAGGTGGAAAAGACGGGCAGTTACCATAGTTGGTTCTTTGCTTCACTTTGCACTAGGTTAAATGCGGAAGGTGAATTTTCTTGGTTGCCAGTTACTGCAAAGTCGGCTCAAGCAGATGTGTCAGCCCATTACGATTTGCTCAACGAGCTCACAGGTTGGGTTGCAAATGAGCTCTTAGCAGGAAATACATTAAACTTTGATGTAGTTTGTTCACTCTTTCCTTCGGAACCAATATTGGACGAGATTCAATGGGACACACGACGAGCTGATATCAATTTAAAGCGTGATTGGATTGGAATTGCTGCAGATTGTCATCTGATAACAACCAAGTCAGAAATCACACGTGAGGAGCTGGAGAACACTGTAAACTCTGGCATCTTCAGGGTTGAATGGCTAAGGCTATGGTATAAAGAGATAGGTCTCAAGCTGTTAGATGATGATGCGGTAGAACTGCTTCTTGAGCTTGATGATAAACGGCAGTTAAATGAGCTAGAAGAAACGATTGAGAATTCTAATGCCTACCTCGAACTTACTCAAATAGCTCTCCAACATGATAATCCAGTCTTTTTTGAAAGGTGTTTGAGGAAAACATGGGATTTTGTGCTCGGTTACGGACATCACAAAGATCCTACCATATTTGATGTATTGACAGCTGTGGAATACTTATCTGATGCTGAGCCTGATTCTGCTCTGGAGATACTAGAGCGAATATCACCTATAGTTTTCAATATATCCAAGTTTACAGACGGGGATGAAACTAGGCACTCCAAGCACTCCATATCTTCATTATTGGCAAGATTAAACCCACAAACAGCGGCTTCAGTTTATGAGCAAGAGCTCAGTGATGGCGAATGGTATTATGCTGAAGAGACAATTCTAAGATTGCTTGAAAGGTGTGACTTTTCTTCACCTATAACTAAACATTTATATCTGACAGGTTTGCACTCAAACTGTTACCAAATTCTCAGAGAAAAGGTTGAACAAGAAAATTCACAGGCCATTCATATCAGTGATGAAATAGAGAACTTGCTTGGTATTGAAGTTCAAAACATGGCTGAAGATAAGCGTTCATCAACTGATAAGCTAGATGAAAAGATTACGTTGCAACCATCGGATTATCCGCCTGACAAGTTTGAAGAGCTGACTGTGGCGCTCAAAGGTAAATACAACACTGGTGAATTTTGGAAGACCTGGTACAAATATTGGTGTGTTCAGGGTAAAGAGAGTGAGCTATTACAGCACTTAATGCCACAAGCATCGACATTTGTTGATCGTTTTGGTGACAAACGATACCTGTTAGATCTCCTTTTTTTCAGTGTCAAAAAGTTAGAGGGGAAAGCAAAAGCATTTGGGCTTTTGGTTGCAGCTCATAAAGCAATGGGCGGTTGGTCTGATTGGTACGAGCGAGCTGAGAATAGTATTGTCCGGCTTAAAGTCGTTGCAGAGCAATATCCTAATAGGATTGATGAGTTTATAAAGCTAACAACATCACAGCTAGATAACTGGAAGGATAAACTTGGCAGCTTAATTATTCCCAACGACAAGTTAGTCTTTTTACTTTCTCATAGTGGTAGGAAAGATGAAGCGCTTGCACTTACTTTAGCGATGGTTGAAAAGCTGGAAGATGACGTTCGTAACCTTAAACTTACTGCGCCGGCCTGGGATTGGCGTCAGGATGACTCCCTCGAAGAAGCATTGGTTAAAATTTTAGTTTCAAGGCTGAAGCTCCCGGTACCTTCTATTAAGCTTTGGGTACTAGACCAGCTTTCACTGCTTTTAATAGCTCAGCACCCAAGAGTTGAGGAGTTGTTGAAGGAAGACTTAGCAAATAGAAAGCTGGAATCTGAGTGCGTAGAAGTATTATGCGTATTTTTCATTGCAAAGTCTAAGGGGTATGTGTGCCCAAATGATCTGGGCCAATATATCAAAGCAAGGTCCACACTGTCTGATCTAATGCTCTCTGAATTAATCTCAACGCCAGAGGATTTCGGGAAGTATTCTTATCCATTTTATCCTTTTGTTAGTCTAGATAATGGAAACAATCGATTTGAATATTACCAGGGAAGCCATGTACCTCTACTGTACAATTCATGGTTGGAAAAAGAAGAGCGAAGAACCAGTTTGCCCTTTACCAGTCATTACCAGTCTGAATGGAACACTACATTCGAATATCAGCCTTCTTCAGGAACAGCTATTGACTACTTTTTTGGTAGTGATAGACAAAGAGCTACCGGGCAATTTTATACGCAAGCAAGCCATCGTGGTCGTTCTGCATATCTGAGGACTATAGAAGTCGCAAAGCAATTTTACGGTATGCCTAATTCTTATGCTGAACATTTATCAATGCTAACGCTGCCTATCGAACCAGCATATATGGGGTTTCGCCCTCAAAAACCTAAATGGTTACCGGTTTGGAATAGTCATAATTCCCCGAATGAAGCTAATTTAATCAACTATGTTAAAGAGGTGTTATCCAGCTTTACACAATCAGATGACAGTAATGACCTTTTAGCATTTTCATTGCCCATACAAATTGATGGCAATAACTGGATTGATCTGACAGTTATAAATGTGAGCTCTGGAATTGATCTTACGCCTGATATGCAGATAGAAGAGCGTTCCGGTTGTTTGGCCGTTGGTAATCTTTTGGATAGGAAACTGTCTTATGAATTTGGCGATAGTAAAATGCCTGAAGCTCCTACAATGGCCGGCACTTCGTATCCATTTATGAGGTATGGACACTGGCACTCCGATCTCGAATCACGCGGGTTCTACATTCCCAAATGTACTATTGATGGAAAAAAGATTGTTGGTTCATCTTCCGATGGTTTGTTTGTTTATTCTGTCGATGGTTCTAAAATCGGTTTTTCATCGTTCTGGTACAATTGTTGGAAACCTATTCACCCTATGGGTATTCGTTCTTTATGTGGGTCTTATACCGCAGTAAGCAAAGAAAGAATTGAGGTATGGCATAAGTCAAATGAAGATGAGCAGCAAAGTCGTTACTTATGTAAAGCCATTCTACTTAAATCTGAAGATAGCTTTAGAAATTACGACCAGAAAGTGTTCGAATTTTCAGTTGAAGAAAAATAACGGTTCCAGATTTGCTTTGGGGCTAGATAAGATAGCCTGTGTGGTGTCCTCATTGAAGACGGACGCCACTTCTCAGAAACAGGTGAATGTCCTTTGAGAGTGGCCACATAACGACAACGCTGCTCCATGTTAGTCCTAACAAGGTGTAAATGAGCAGAGACATTGTGCTCTAGAGCAACACAATAGTGTATTTCGTTTCATCAAAATCTAGCTTATGCGAAATGAGGGGCTTAGAGCACCAGCTATAAGTCACTTTTGTCCAAACTCGTGTCAGGCCAACCAGTTCTGGCACGAGCTTGCCCCATTCCTTCTTAAAGCAAACACCATTCAAATACTGTTAATTTGATTTTTCCCTAAGAAAACTAATCTGGATAGTCGGTTCGGCGTTTAAAAACAGACGCCAGTGAAAGGAAAATTCCCACTGGCTTTGTCGTTGTATGTGGATGGAAATATACCTGACTTGTAATAGTTGGTGTCTTTAGCGTTAAGGCGGGCTAGCGTTTTGTATCTTTGTTCCAAGCGACTTTTTGCCAAGCTCCTCTCTCACGCCACACAATACCCTCAGAACGACGCCAACAAGACTCATCGTTGTTTCCATTAGGCCACGTGTTTCGCTCCGCAATCATTACCCACATTGGTTCTATGTCAAACTTGCTAACATAGTCATGAAGAGCTTCATCATCAATAACTACTGCAGTTTGATGCTCAAAAGGCTCTTGAGCTTGTATTACAACATCACCATGTTTGTTTAACCATTTGCTTGGCTCATTTTGAGACAAAGATAGTTCAAGTTCATCGGCAAACCATTTTTGTGGCATATAATTCGAAAAACCATCAGGAAGAGATTTATCTAAATGACTTTCCCAATAGTAATTAACTGTAGGTATCGCAAATGTACATTCTTCAGGCCCGTTCCAAAGAGAGTCTGAAAACTTTTCAGATTCCCACGTATTTCGCCAATATGCTTCGCGAAGGTACGGACCGTCAGTAAATTCCCTCGGTTTAAAAGAGTCAACATCAATACTTTCATTCTCTTTAAGAAACTCGGCTAGCTTTCTCGCACTTCCTTTTTTAAGAAATATGCAATAAAGGAATCTGAATTCTTCATATCGCATTCCATGCATGCCGATTCTACGGCCTTGATATTTTTCGCTAGAGCAATTGAATTCATACAACACACTCCATGCCTTTTTATTTTCATCAATCCTAGAGAGCTTCTCAATTATCGTCAGCGTCGGATCTTCCTCAAATGGCCACTGCTTCAAATTCTCTTCGGCCACTTTGGGAAGCTCGATAATAGGCTCGACCATCCACTTTTCAAAGTGATGGCCTTGCTTTTCTAGTGGTAAAATAGTCGGTTCAATATTTCGTCGAAAGTCGTGATGGCTATACCGATAAATACATGGTTCTTCGGGCCACCCGTCAAGAAGCCAATAGTTGTCAGCTAATCGGGCTTGAATTTCGTCTAGAGCTATTCGCTGGTATTTCTTCCCTATCCGTTCGAGGTCATTTTCATGTCTTGAGTTACTAGTGCCATATCCATCTCTAGGAAAGAGCTCGGAGTTCCAACCAAGTTCATAGGCTCTTTTAGTGATCCATAATCTGCATTGTTGTATATCAACCGAATCAAAGTCCTCGTAGCCGCTGCCCTCACGAAGATAGTCCGACGAAAGTCTTTTCAGCTCGTCTTCACTTAATAAGCTTTCTAAGCGGGTGCGAGCAATAACTGTTGCTTCTTCTAGTACTGTAGCTTCCTTTTTGGCAGTGTCACTCTCTGATTGGACATAAAACATAGCTTGAGAATAATTAGAACTGGATGCTTTTTCAAACGCCTCTAGAGCCTCGACGCGCTCAGTGTAGGGTTGTATCACTTCCTCTAAAAAAACTCGCTTTAGTTCTTTCTTCGAAACTGGTTTTGGACTACCAAGGGGAGTCGATAAAAAATTTCGCACACGACCAGGGATACTGTATTTCCCATAGTCACCCCACTCACTTGAAGCAGAACTAAATATTTTTCTGCCTCCTCTTTCTTCAGCAATTTTCTCTACTTCATCTTCAATCAGTCCAAATGTTGGAGGTTCAGAACCTAGAGGGTGATAGCAATCTTCTAGGTTAATACCTTCACTCAATGCGCACTTGCTATTTGCAAGTTCAATTATCCCCAATGCGTAGTCTCTAGTAAGTAGAGCTACCGGTGGCTGTTTGTCTGCAAAAACTTTGGCGAAGACTTCATGCGAGTAAACATTCAGACGTTCAGAGCTTTGATCGATGCAACAAGCTCCAAAGGCTGCTGCATAGAGTCGCTCTACAACATACGGATCATCGCAATCGTGCAACTTTTCGAGCAGGAAGATAAATATGTTTGAGTTTACTAAAAATAGCGTCGTTAGTGCTTTGGTCGCTCGGTCACGCAATATCTGGTGAGACGAAGATAAGGACCATACCAAAACTAATGACGCTAACTCCAAATGTTTTAAATCTGCAGTGCGACTATGCTTTGATAACGCCCATGAGACAATTCTTTCAACTTGATTGAGTTCTTCTCGCGACGCCCAATTAATCCAACGTGTCCAATGACTATCTCTTTCTGGCATTTGCCATTGCTTCAGACGCTCATGAAGGCGAAGAGCATTAAAAGGATGGTCAATAGTCATTGAAACTTCCAAGAGTAACCCTAAAGGCTCAACATTGTAGCCATCTAATCGGTTCAGTAATTCTCGCGAGTCATTCGAAAAGGCATCTGCACTCCTCCACTTGAAGCTTTCTGCAAAGCTCTCCTGCAGTGACTGATCTCTTTCCCAATGTAATTCCCAATCGGGTAGAGTTTTAGCAAATTCTACCCCGAGTTTCTCTGGGTAGATTGTGGATAGAGCGCTAACCAATCCTGTATATTGATAGTGAAGACCATGGCTTGGCTTCCCATCATAAAATAGAAAATTCAGAGGAAAGCCCGCATCGAAAGCCGTATTTAACTGATCTCTAGACACTTTCGAAAGCAAGGATGTCGCCATGAGGTGATCTTGGAACCTCTGAAATGAGAAGCGCACTAGTTCTGATGGGGGATTAAAGGGATCAAAACATTCCGAATAAGGAGGCGGGTCGCGTCTAAATAAACTTGTTTCTATTAGCACCTGTAGCCAAGTTTTTCCTTCTGGCGCAGTTCTACCCTTAAAGCTCTCGTCTGCAATTGCTATCGCATCTTCGACTTCTATGAAATCGCAACCATTCATAGCCATCATACTAGCGACTTGACCAACACATTTTTTAATGGAATTTGAAATGGTAGCTGAGTTTGCTGTTTGTATCCCAGTGCGCCAACTCAACGCATCGAGATACAGTGCCATAGTTTGTGATATTCCGTTCAACCCGCGAGGAAATTCCGTAAATCCTTTAGCATGCAAAGCCTCACTAGTCGTTTTTAGGAACAATGGATTGTTGAATTCTGGCGATAACCATGGTGTGTTGGGCCGAGCTATGCCTTTGGTATCAAGGTATCGAATTGCTGCTCGTTCCATCTCCTTTGGAGTGGAAAATCCATTTATCCGATATTTAGGAAGTTTTTCGAGCAAACTATCCGGAACCGCATAAGGAAGATACTCATCACGACAAGAGAAAACTGCTGATAGGTAAGGGTATTTTTGAATCGCGTTAACTATTTCCGGGAGATTACACTTCCAGTAATGTGCACCAACACCCTCGTTGATTGCGTCAAAGAGCAGAATGGTCCGTTCTCCTTTACGTTCGCCAGCTGTATTAAGGGGGCCCAAAACATCATCGACTGTTCTACCCTCTAGGCCACAAATTCCGCCGAATTGCTCCCAAAACACCGACGTAGAGAAACTCTGGCCTAACGTTAGAACTGTTGGTAAACCTAAACGAGTTCGCTGCTCTGCAATTTGCCCTAAAATATGAGACTTTCCTGCACCTGCAGGTCCATAAATGACAGCGCACCGTAATGTCTCAGCTATAAAGTTAGGGTCTCTTAGAATTTCGCTTAATGAAGAGCAAGAGGATGAAAGCGCCCGGAGACTTGAACGCACATTTTCAAGTTTGCTTTTATCATCCTCAATCAATATACCTTTATCTACTGAAGCGTACTGTCTTTCGAGCTTCCAAACAGCGTCTTGAAGCCGATCTAAAATAATCGCTGTCGCCTCAATGTTCCATTCTTCAGTAAAATCGTGTGTAAACGAACCTTTAAGTTGCACCAGTTCCCGCCATGCCTCATTTGCGATTAAAAGTGCGTCGGCATCTGGTGCAAGATCTGTTGAAGAAAGCTCTATAGTGGGAACTCTTGATTCCTCGAGCCCATTGAATGCGTCTATCAACTGTTCAGTTGTGCCTGGACCTCGAGCTATGGTGTCAAACAAAGATTCAACAGAGACTTCTACGTGATCGTGAGGATTGAAACGGTCATCTAACGCTCGTTTCGCTGTACTAATTTGGTCTTCAAACCAAGAATCGTTTAGTACATCACCTCCAAACCAAAACTTGATCAATGCGGCATTCTCTTTTCGAAGGAGCATTTCTTTTAGGGTAGTTTCGGACCAAAGCTCGAATTTAATGTCAATTGACTTTTTTTCCGCCCAATCTTTCCACTTATTTACTCGCTCATCCCACTTTTCTCGCTGAGATTTACCTTTTGTCCCTCTAGGTGGAGTTAAGTCTTTTGGTATTGCGAAAATATAAGTTTGAAGTTCAGGGTGTACCTTTAACGCTTGTTCTACCGACTCATCCATTTGACTCCATTGGGAGTCACCAATCGAAGTGAAATACTTTGCTTGATAACCAATTTTCCTTCCATTGTTTAGAATCCAAAGAGCCTCTACACCTCCATCTCCTCCGCAACCATCATTCGGTTGGAATTCAAGACCATTTTTAGGGTTCTCTCGACGAGCAAGCACACAAATTAGATCTTCAAAGGACTCTCTAGGCCCTTTGTTGAAGGCATTTATAGAAGAAAAATCAATCAAGTTTGTATGTCCTTTTCCTGTCTGGGAGGTTGCGAAATTGCGGTTTGAAAGATAACAACTAGAATACTTTTTTTGATGTAATTCAATCAAGAAATCAATAGCCTATATATCACAATTTAGAGTGAACTTCCTACGATAAGACCAGTCCAGTCCCTGCTCCAATGGAAGGACCGTTCATCAAGCGAACAAACACTCTACTAAAGGCATCTTTAATGATATTGGCGATTGCCAGTAACGAGTTGACACAACAGAAATTGGCTAGTTAGTGGTCTGAAATTGCTGGCACAAGCGAGACTAAATATGTCCGTTGGCGTAACCCATACTTTATCTAATCTTAGTCTTATAAATTAGATTAAAAGCCCTAAGAAGCTTTTGTCCAAAACCTTCACGGGCTGAATTTTTACTTGTGGCACTTTCTAGCTCGAAAGTGCCACAAAGTGAGTTTAGAACGTATGAATTTAGCATGAGAACTATTGTGGCAACAGCTTGCTGGCAAATCGTCTAACACTTATTCGTGCATCAGGCTGGAACATATTTTGCCGATCAATTCATGCTATACAGAAAAAGTCTGTATTTAGTGATGTAGGTACAGAACTGTAGAACTTAAACTATTGTTATTCATAGCAAAACAGATGTATGGCTTACGTCATTAAGATACTAGACAGAATAATTCTGTCTAATATAGCTGTTAGGCGAATCGAGGCTCAGGCTATTCACGATATTCGTCATCAATGTCAACCCGATTGTTTTTCATACTTTCTCGTATTTTAGCTAGGTTAAACTCCTTGTCTTCTATGTCTATATTATAATTGTCTTCTCTGAAGACTTCTTCAGATTTAGAGCTTGAAATTTCTACTTTCAATTTTGATATTTCGCTCTGAAGCATCTCAAATTTGTCTTCAAAGTTGCTAAGCCTACTTCGTTCTACTTTTAGATCTGATAATAAATTATTTGAATCATCGATGAGGCTTTGAAGTTCAGATAATTCATTAATAATAGAATCTTCTTTTTCGATTAATCTATCTAGTGTTTCAGAAGCGGACTTATTGTGTTCTTCTAAATTTTTAATAAGTTTATTTGCATGAGTATCCGTCTCACTAAGAGTCTTAATCACTTCTTCTTTTGCGTCTTTTACGCCTTTTTCAACCTCTTTTTTTGCCTGCGAACCTGCGTTATAAATTGTACTAATACCAAATACTATAAAGAGGAAACTGACAATGCCTACAAACCATGTTCCATATTCAAAAAGGTCATCAATTCGCTTATTATTAGCCGCCATTTCTGTTTCTAATTGGCGTATTATAGTTTCTTTTTCGATTAGTCTTTTTTGGTAACTTATTAATTCTTCTTTCGTTGCTCCGAGAGCATCTACGTTTTCAATTCGATTGTGGACACGGATCAAGTCATTCATTAACCAAGTTGGAAGCTCTTCTGGAAGATTATATTTTTTTATGGATTCTTCTTTAGTTATTTCGAATGTTTTTATTTCTAAAAATTCTATTTTTGTAAAATCGTCCGATACTAATTGTGCGCTGGAATAAATGGGTATTAGAAAAATCAATGCTGTTAAAAATTTCAAAACATTCATGGTGACTTTTAATCCGTAGCCTTTTAATTAGTATTAATCAAATTTACCATTAATATAAGCGTGGCTTATATTGTCATCAGATATTTGCTTGTGCTTTGCAACCTCTGTGATTTTCTGAATAGTACTACCATTTTCACTCTTTTCCGTTAACCAAATAGAGTTTTTAGATAAATTATTCATTAGAAGAGGTTGATGGGTGGTTAATATTAATTGTGCGTTATTTGTATTAAATTCTAGGAATAAATCTAGTAGTTTATTTACTATCGTCGGGTGCAGGTGAGATTCAAATTCATCGATTACTAATACGCCACCTACAGCGCTAACAAATAAAACTAAAGGTAAAATTCCATATAGCCTTTTGAGTGCACTTGACTCTTGATCTAATAATACGGAAAATTCGCTCGACGCGTCTTTATGGATAAAAACTGGGAAAAAATGTTCGCGCCCGCTAGCTGTTTCTCTCTTTTTTAACTCTATCCTTACTAATGACGGATCAAACTGAGTAAGGAGCTTTTCTGTCAGTTTGAATGAAAAATTATCTTTAGATAATCGCTTTGAAATATTAAATACACTACTATTGTCTATGTTAAATGAGTTGTGATAGACATTTGATTCAATACAATAAAAAAACTTCGATACTGAATTTATATAACTGTACTTGTCATTGAAGTTTCGTTCAATGTATCTAATAGCTGATTGCTCTTTAGGCACATCTATATCTAAGTTAGAATCTTTGTCTATTAGTGTGGCTATGCTCCCTTTTCTGTTCATTACTAGATTCCCATCTTCAGTTATGAACTCAGATATAAATTTCTCGGAGTCTACAATTAACTTATAATTGTAAATTTTGTCACCTTCGAAAAATTCAACATCAAATTTCGTAGGTTTGCTATTATTTAAGTAGGTATGCACAGAATCTAAAGTGCTATTTGAGCTTCGACCCCCACAAAATCCACGAAGAAAGTTTAAGCTTTTTAGTAGGTTGGTTTTACCTGTGGCATTTTTACCGAAAATTGCCATCACAGGACTAACATTGCCAAAGTCGGTCTTCTTGAAGCTAGGATCATCTGTTGATGACAAATCCACATTGGCTTGGTTTTTAAAGCTGTGAAAGTTTTCGATTGAAAATTTTAGTAACATATGAACTCAACTCAGCATCAGGGCACATTCCATAGAGTCAGTAGTTTGAAACTGACCTTGTGATTGTATCAAAATTTAGTAGTGTAAGCATCTCATTGTTATTGATGATTAAGCATATGCTTGCTGTGATTTTTGTAACCCTATCAGATACTTCGGAAGGTTCGCCTAACAAGCGTTTAGGACTCAAGATACTTTTTCTAATGTTCACGGAACGAGTTAGAGCTTCAACCCTAACTTATTTTTGTCCAAAACCTTCACAGGCTGAATTTTTACCCGTGGCACTTTCTAACTCAAAAGTGCCCCGAAGTGTTTTAAGACTAATGGTTTGCTTGATAAGCTATTGGCAATAGTTTTAGGCCCTAACCAGAATTTGCTAGACTTGGGTAAAGAGCAAACCATGGTGGACGAATGAACTACTTTGCAGAGGAACCCTTCTAGGTAATGTAAACCTGGAGGGTAAATGAAAAAACTAAAGCGACAGTACCGAAGTTATGTCAAAGCGCAAGGGGATTATCTATGGGATGTGTACCCTAGCGTACGCAGTGGAACTCACAAGCATTTTTCAACCAAGCAGGAGAAGAGCTACTATTTCCTCCACAAAGTTGAGTGTCGTGAATACCCCATCAAACTGCGAGCAGCTAGAGGAAAATCACTGGCTAACCCGTGGGATGATTACCCTGCGCACGTATATGACGTTGCTAAGTGTTGGAAGCATAACTCGAAAAGACGTCACCAATACTACAAATGAACACCTTAAAGCCTCGCTAATGCGAGGCTTATTTGTGTTCCGTCAGTTTGTTCATTAAAGCTTACTAATCCGTTAATTTACCCATTTTCGAGTTAGACGCTCATTTCGCAGTGTGCGAAGCGCAACCTGCGAAGCGCAACCTGCGAAATGAACTTGCTTTTCCCATAAAGCCCCCATAAAACATTGATTTACGCATGGAGCACAAAGGGGTAGCCTTAGCTAAAGCACAGACACGACCATAATCACAAAAAGTAGCTCAATTACGCGCTACCAGCGATCAATAGTGGCAGATATTGAGCCCCTTTAGTTCGGAATACTTTTTCGAAAAAAAACGACAACTTTTTCAACTGAAATTAACCTTTATAACACAGTAGCTTAAGGTGACTTTTGGTGTAGGATTTCACGGTGAAATTGACAGATAGACCAGCAGGTCAGGAAGCTTTACTAAGCGGCTTTTCGACAGTAAACGTTATTCTCATTTTGCTGTTTACGTAATAACAGCTGACGGGTAGAACATCGTAACGCAGATCTGCCCCAAGACGTGTTTAGAACGTATGAAACCATCATGAGATTTTTGGGCGACAAGCGGTTGCCCAATTGCGAAACAACCTGTTCCATGATTCATTTATGTTACTTTTCGAGCTAGTGACAGATCAACCTAGCAGCTAAAACTCACTATTATCCAAAGTGCAACTGTACCAACTTTTGACATCGAGATGGATTACATCCATTAAATAACTAGCCAACTGTATTAGTCTTTACATCAACACCAATTCTCTTCAAAGCCAATTGGCGCATCGCAGCTGGTGTCAATTTTATACCCAGTATTTCCCCAACCTCTTTAAATGCACGAGAAATAGCTTGCCTAGAAAGTGGTTTTGGATCTTTGTTGGATACATTTCTACTTCGATAAGATTGAAACAAAAATTCCGATTTTGGGTGTTTGTGTTTGATTTTATGGAAGATTTCTTCAGCACTCGATGATAATTTTCTGTCATAAATAGAAATATGAACTCTTCTTGATTCAATTTCACAAAATAATCGACGAGGCTCACCATATGACTGTTCATAGAAAAACTGAGAAAACTTAAGGTTAAGAATTTCTTCAGTCCTAAATCCTGTTTCAAGACCAAACCTCCAAAAGTCGGCCAATTGTTCACTAAAATGCTTTTTCAACAAGATGGGGATCTTTTTAGCCTGTTGAGAAGTTGGAGTTTCTATTCGTATTTCTTTTACTATCCGTTTATTCATCATATATCTCATTGCTGGACGATGTTTAATTATTATAGACAACGCAGGGAGGCAAGATGTGACAAGGCTTATAAACTTTACACTTAGATATTAGGTGGTAATTTGCATTGAGAACCGCTTGGTAAAACCAAGTTGTAAAGTGGCTCACTTTTTCAGTGCAAATAGTGGAGAATATTTTTTGCAAATTAACAGACGAGGTAGAGCATCGTAACGTAGATTTGCCCCGTTCCTTCTCAGCGCTAAAGTCTAACCACAATCTGCAATTGTAAGTTTGCCTTACCTGTAGTCATCCGAGAGAGTGACGACGTAAGCTTTTCAAAAATTATGCGTCATCTTGCAATCTAATGTTCAATATATCTCACTAACCTATTGATTATCAATTGAACTGCGTTCACAAAGATTGCATGATATGAGTATGAAAAACGGCTGAAAGCCGTATAGAAAGCGTTATGCAACAAGAGGCTAGAATGAAGTTTTCGTTAGTTGACGGAGTTAGGCAGGAACCGTCCCCGAAGGTAAAAGGTTTATGTCAGTTTTGTGGCAAGCCAACGCTGTCTAAGTGTGGCACTAAAGTACGTTGGCATTGGGCTCATGCACGCAAAGGTTCATGTGACCCTTGGTGGGATAATGAAAGTCAGTGGCACAGAGACTGGAAAAACCATTGGGCAAATGACTATCAAGAGATTGTCGACTTTGATGAGGTCGGTGAAAAACATATAGCAGACGTTAAATTACCTAATGGTATGGTAATAGAGTTCCAAAACTCACCGATGTCGCATAAGGAATTACAGTCTCGTGAGCATTTCTACGGAGATATGATTTGGGTTGTAAATGGTAGGAGCCTAGCTAAAAATATGAAGTTAAGGGCTGCTTTACCAGACCCGAACCATGCATCTATGGTGAACATTGGCGTTCAAAATACTAATCATAAAACACACTTTATCTACTTCCATATCTCTGAATACCAACCAGACGAACTAATCGAAATACATTCATCTGATAAAATAGAGAGCTTAATTAAAGGTACTCATGTTGGTCATTTTTTCTATGAGTGGAAACGACCAAAACAAGCGTGGCTAAATGCAACGAAGCCTGTGTATCTTGACTTTGGCAAGGGCATTCTATGGCAGCTAAAACGCTTCAACGAATTCAGTTCTTTCTGTATTCAAGCGCATCGTAAAGAAGAGTTCTTAAGAGGCTACGGAGCAGTTGCATAACAAACAATTCAAGCTGATACGCAACGTTCGGCACTTTCGGTTTCAGTTGGTTTAGTGATTAAGGTGAAGTGTTCGGGTAAGGTGGCAGCGTTGCTCACAACTTAATTGGGCGTTATAGGCCAATCGGAGATTATAAGGAAAATCATGCAATTGGAACTAGATGGTTACTATCTTCGTTCACTGGATGTGGAAGATAAGGAAGCATTTTACAAGTGGTCTCGTGACCGTGAAGTTACACTTTATAGTCTTTCTTCATACGCGTACCCTCAATCAAAATCAGATATCGAGAGATGGCTTTTATCCATAAATTCAAACCCTAAAAATGTCTCTTTCGGCATATGTAGCACCGAGAATGATCAGCTACTTGGTTATGCTGGTATATCTGGGGTCAGCACTCTAAATCGTAGCGGTGAATACTTCATTCTTATTGGAGAAAAAAGTTATTGGGGTAAAGGGGTTGGTACATCAGTAACAAAAATCGTAACAGATTACGCTATACGAACTCTTGGTTTGCACAGAGTTCAGCTTACAGCAAGCTCTCTTAATTACGGTGCGATTAGGGCTTATGAAAATGCAGGTTATAAACATGAGGGCGTGATGCGACAATCAGGTTTTCGTAATGGTGAATTTGTCGATAAAGTACTAATGTCAGTTCTGTCTACAGAGTGGTTAGGCATATAACAAGTGTTTAAGGTTTCAAGATACTTTATCTAATCTCAGATAAGCACGTTAGAGTCATTAATCTAACGCGTTTATGTCCAAAACCTTCACAGGCTGAATTTTTACCCGTGGCACTTTCTAACTCAAAAGTGCCCCCAAATGAGCCAGAGCAGGATTGAGCCTGATTTTTACCCAGCAAATTTGGCTTACTTTTCTTTATGGCTAGAACTCTACTACGTTGCCAAATTAGCTAATCCACTACACCATAGATTATGGAGAATATAAATAATTAAGGGAACTACTCGCTCCCTTTATAAAATATTATGCTGGTTCATTACCAGAGCAATTACAACGTTGGCATTCTAGTGGTTCATAATCTTCTTTATTTACTATCCAGTTGGTAAGTGGGTTAACCTTGCCGACCCCTGTACCTTTACAGGCGGTACATTCTTCAATTTTTTTATCCATATATTCACCTCATCTTTGTAGAGTAAAAGGCACCGAAGTGCCCTATCCTAGCTAAGCGGCCTTAGGATGGTAATACTTAGTTAACTGGTCATGTAGCTCGTTAACATTAAGTGCTAACAACTTCGGTGCAATGTTCTTCTGGGCATTTAGAAAGTTGATTGCTCGGTTGTGTTTAAGTAACTCTTCGCCTCCGCAGACAACTAGGTATTCTTGATGCTCTGAATTTGCAGCATCCATTACCGTATAAGCTAGTTTTTCGATAGCTGTACCATGTGACTCTTGATACTTAGCTGCAATCTGCACTGTTCCTTGAGGTGTATGTAATACAAAGTGTGCATAGTCATTTTTCTCAGGAAGTAGGGTGCTAGGATATCGAACGTTGCTTTCAAAGGTGTTTGGCTGGCCTGATAAGCTTTGTTTGAACCCTACACTTTCTAGACAAGTTTTGATGTCGTGTAAAAGATGTTTTCTAGACATGTATAACTCCTATCGTGACTTGTTAGATTGAGCAAGAACTGATGCTGCTAGAGATTTTGTCACTTCGCTGTACTTGGTGCTTTGTAGCGCTTTAGACGCCTTGCTTTCCATATCGGCGCTTGTTTGCCTAGATGTGGATGATTGAGAAAGAGCAGATCCAGCAAATGCTTTAGCAATAGCTGAAGAGTTAGGGTTATTAAGTGTCTGAGCTGCTAATGAAGCAACATCGCTTGAGGTTTGCTTTTTGTTTTTGGACATAATCATGCTTCCATTATTGGTAAATATTATTTTCAGTTAACCAGTTGGATGCTATGCTAAAGTTCTGAAGTCTAGATGAGCACCCTACTTGTTAGGTGATTGTCTAAAGTGACCCCTGACAATCGTTAGGGGTTTTCTTTATCTACTTTTTATCAATTTCTCTCCTTATCTGCACCTGAGGCTCATAGAATGAAACACAATATGTAGTGTATATCTACCCATCAAGCACAAGATAATGCTATGTCTGATGAGTTTCAAGGTGGCGATCTTGGGTGCGCTGTGGATAACTAGAAATATTGAAATAAACTGTAAGTATCTGCTAACTGTATGGGTTAATAGGGTTGGGAGTTCTGGGTTAATACACAGTGAAACTGGTTTGTTAGTGTCCAGCTTCAAAAATATTTTTCTTGATCTTTTCTTAAATCTTGTGACACAGAAATCAACAACAGTACGTCACGTCTATTAAGTCTAAATTGTGCGGTTTGGTTTGAAGGGCACATTGAGTTAGATGCGTTAGCACGTAGATCTAGCGCGTTTTGCACCATTCCTTCTCAGCGCTAAAGTCTAACTACAATCTGTAATTGTAAGTTTGCCTTACCTGCCGTTATCCGAGAGAGTGCCGACGTAAGCTTTTTAAAAATTATGCGTCATCTTGCAATCTAATGTTCAATACATCTCACTAACCTATTGATTATCAATTGAACTGCGTTCACAAAGATTGCATGATAGGAGTATGAAAACGGCTGAAAGCCGTATAGAAAGCGTTAGCAATCAGGGAGAAATTGGAGTTGAGTGGTTATCAATCGAATTTAGAAAGTCAGCTGAACATGCTCAATGAGACTTGGGATTCATTAATAAGTAACGGATTCACCAACGAAACAGAGTTAGTTCTAGAATTTAGCTACTTATGTCCAAATAAAGCATCAGCCATTCAACTAAACGATGCTCTCGAAAACTATGAGTCACTGATCAGAAGTGAGGGGGTTATTAACCGCTCATGGTTTGTTGAAGGATATTCTCACCCGACAACGGTAACCAAAGACATCCTTGCTCAATGGTTAGACTTTATGGTTACAAAAGGTTGGGAATTTCAATGTAACTTTGATGGTTTTGGTGTTGCGTTTAGTTAAATTGCAACAAATTGTTCAAGAGTGATTCGGCGCGCGTCGCATTTTTGCTGTGCGTTAGTTTTAGTGGTTAAGGTGGTATGCGGCAGCTTCGCTATTGTGTGCCTCACACCTCAACAAGGCTATGTGTAGGAGGCAGTATGGAACTAGCAACATATAAAAAAGATGGTTACTTTCTTGAGGATGGAGAGTTACTTAGCAAAGAATATCCTGACACGTTTGGGGTTCCTAGTTCTGACGCCCGATCTTCAATTAAGTTAGGGTCTATTGTTAAGCTTATCTTCAATATGCTTGACCCTGACTCCGAAGAAGGGGTTTCTATTGAAAGAATGTGGGTGGAAGTCAAAGAGCTAGAGAAAGGCTTATATGTAGGTACATTGGACAACGATCCATATGGGAACGTATTACTAAAATGCGGTGATAATGTCGTATTTGGTCCTGAGCATATTATTGATATTCACGAAGGATAAGCATATGAAAAGTAAGGATTAAGCGTTGCGTAGCCAACGTTAAATCCCAAGTGTTGAACAAGCCCGAGCCTTTATATAAGTAAATTGTGCGATCTGCTCTAGAAAGGTGGCGGCCTTGTTGCTTTTCTCAAGGCGATCGCGATCTTGGAAAGGCAGAGGTTTCGACACATCATCCGGTGCGTTCTGAACTTCAAGTTTTGCTATTTGCCATACCTGTAATTATTCATGATTTGCTAATGTTTGGTTTTCCGAAACTCATTAATTAGATGGTACGCCCCACACCTACACTAAACTCAGCTATGTCGCTGAACTTCGGGGGGTGCCAGCATGTCGGCTATTAAAACTATCGGTATTGATTTAGGTAAATCTACTTTCCATGTCGTTGGTCATGATTACACTGGTCAACAACGTTATAGACACAAATTCTCTAGATCAAAGTTACTTCAATTTATCTCGGTTCATGAGCCAGTACTAATAGCAATGGAAGCTTGTTGTGGGGCGCACTGGCTTGCTAGAAAATGCCAAGATTATGGGCATCAAGTTAAACTGATCCCTCCACAATATGTTAAGCCCTATGTTAAGAGTCATAAAAACGACTTCATTGATGCTGATGCGATTGCTGAAGCTGCAACTCGACCTAGGATGAGGTTTGTCTCACCTAAAACTGAGCAAGCGCAGCTAGGAGTGGTAATCCGAAGAATCAGAACAGGCTATATTCGAGAGCGCACCGCAATCATGAACCGTATAGGCTCAATCCTCACTGAATTTGGGTTCAGCTTTCCACGCGGACACGCAAATATGAAACGGCTTTTTCAGTGGTTGGCTGATACAGGCCAACAGGTTCCACCTTTGCTTATTTTTGAGTTGCGAAATCAGCTTGATCATTACAATGAGCTTAATAACAAAATCAAAGAACAAGACAAAAAGCTAGAGACTCTAAATAGTGGTAATGAGTTATTCACGATTTTACAAACAGTACCTGGAGTCGGGCCTATGACCGCTGCTTGCTGCATATCTTCGGTGTCCGATCCTGAAGATTTTTCTAATGGCCGCAACTTCGCTGCATGGCTGGGTCTCGTTCCATTTCAGTATTCAACAGGTGGGAAGCCGAGAATGCTTGGGATCTCAAAGTGTGGGAATAAAGAATTACGAGAACTCTTTATACACGCAGCCAGAGCAGTACTCTGGAGAGATGGAACGGCTGAAAAATATTTTGGTAAGTGGCTAATAGAGCTAAAGCATCGAAAGCCTTTTGAAATAAGAATATAAATCAAGTTTGCATATGAAAATGAAAGATGACAAAACGGTTAGACCACCAGATTGAAGACCTTGTGGACAGAACAGCAACTTAGAGTGCTTTCTCATTTTTGAGGACAATCTGGCGCGGATCTCATCGTAGAGCTGGGGCTAAAGTAAATTGGTCTCAATTAGACTCTGAATACATTAGCGCAAACCAACTCCGTTTTTTTGGATTTTCACTTGCAAAACGGGGCTTACCATACATTCTGTCCAGTTTCGTGTTACAAGCTTGAAATATCAAATTTATATGAAAAATGTTTAATTAATTCGAGTGATAAAGGTCTGATTGTCATCTACAAAAGCCACATAACAATTAGAATAAATAAATATTCTACCACGCCCTTCAACTAGACAAGCAAGTTGAGGGTTTAGGTCTTCTTCATTATTCGGTCTTTTGAATGTGCCAGTATCGGTGATTACGCCATCGAGTGTAGGTAAATATCCATAGGTACGTTTAGCTTGGTTAATCAGACTCAACTCACAGCTAATGGAGAAGCAAGAGGGAATTATCCCCGCCTCTTCGATAAATAGAGGTTTTAGTTCTTCGAAGGCGGTGATCACCAACCAGTCAATACCGTTTACATGATGGATAAACATAGATTTTCTCGATAAGTATTAAATACAGATTGTATCACTCGACGATCAAAAAGGAACGTAATAGAGATTAGCTCAAGGGAATAAATAATCACTTTATGAGTTGAAGCATTAAATGATTATTACTCGATAAACAAGGTAGTAAAATGTTCAGATGTCATATTATTCTAATCGAACCTGTTTAATGTACTTTAGGTAGTGGCCACCTTTGGTATCAAAACAAAAAGGTGAAATTGACAAGATTTACATGTTATAGGTCACATTCGCAGAATAAATAAACACTCGACCACGCCCTTCAACTAAGCAGGCAAGCTGTGGGTTCAAATCTTCTTCATTATCCGGGCTTTGAAAAGTGCCGGTATCGGTGATAACGCCTCGAAGTGGAGGTAGGTATCCATAAGCGCGCTTGGCTTGATCAATCAGGCTCAATTCGCTAGTGACAGAGAAGCAGCGAGGGATCCTGCCTGCATCTTCGATAAACATAGTTTTCAGTTCTTCAAAAGCGGTAATAACCAGCCAGTCGATGTCATTAACTTGATGGATAAACATAGAGTTTCTCGGTAATTCTGATGCGGGGATTCTATCACTATCTGAGGCTGAGCGGAGTAGAGTTTGAGTTCTGACCGGGGTAATCGGTGTCTTTCTATCGATCTATTTAAAATACGCTCTTGTCGCACCTAATTTGGAGCCTTAAAACGAAGGGGTTGGTATCTCTACCAATCCTCTTTGGAGATGTTCGGTTTTCTACCTTATGGAAGTCAGTAGCACGATTACTCGTAATCTGTCGCGTACATATCTTCGTATGAGTAAGAGTAGAATTCAAATAAGTTGCCAAACGGGTCTTCAAGGTAAACCATTTGTGCTTGTTTTAGCTCGTCTTCTGGGTGGTAACGGTGAATGTCCATACGTACTTTACCGCCAAACTCTTCAACGCGCTTAATAGCTGAATTAAATTGCTCTTTTGGAAGCTGCAGACAGAAGTGGAAGATACCTAGACGAGAGAAATCTACTTCGTGACGCTCTTGGCGGTCAACCATTTCGAATAGCTCAACACCGATACCGTCTGAAGTTACTAGGTGAGCTATGGCCTTCACCAAATACAGCGATACACACAAGGCCGATTGCAGATTCGCGCTCTTCCATTACTTTAGTGTTGTTCATTACAACTCTTAGACCTAGAGCCTTTGTGTAGAACTCTACTGCTTGGTCCATATCACCAACCATGATGCCTACGTGATTCATTTTCATAACTTTCTCCAATTCTTTTTAATTCTGTACTTTCGAAACTTAGCTTCTGTATTTCGCCTCGATGGAGAGTAAATGGAGACAAGCAGATTACATGAAATTATCATAATTTATATTTATGATAATTTTGTGTTACTAGAAACCCAGATGAGATCCTAACCCACTTCAAGAAACGCTACATAGATACTCACACTATACATAGGCACTCACGTTAATAGAGATAAGCCTAATATAGAGAACAACCTAAAGAGCATCGTTAATCAAATTGGGTATTGCCGACGTTTGATAGCTTTTGTCGTTAACTGCCTCCTTTCAAAGATAGGAATCACCTATTGAATCTATAGAATTGTCCGATTTCACTAATTTTAGGTGTGGATGCAATATATCTCCATCGACGCGGGATAGCGTTAAACACTACAAATTAGAAAGAGAGACCAAACATGATCAACACAGAAATCAAACCATTCAACGCAACAGCATTCAAAAACGGCGAGTTCGTAGAAATCACTGAGCAAGACGTTAAAGGCAAGTGGGCAGTGTTCTTTTTCTACCCAGCAGACTTCACTTTCGTATGCCCAACTGAGCTAGTTGACCTACAAGAAAAATATGCAGAACTTCAATCTCGCGGTGTAGAAGTTTACTCAGTATCAACTGACACTCACTTCTCTCACAAAGCATGGCACGATACTTCTGACAAAATCGGCACTATCGAATACTTCATGGTAGGCGACCAAACAGGCACTATCACAAACAACTTCAACGTAATGCGTGAAGGTCAAGGCCTAGCAGACCGTGCTACGTTCCTAATCGACCCAGAAGGCGTTATCCAAGCAATGGAAATCACTGCTGAAGGTATCGGTCGTGACGCTGAAGACCTACTACGCAAGGTTAAAGCAGCACAATACGTAGCGGCTAACCCAGGTGAAGTTTGCCCAGCTAAATGGAAAGAAGGCGAAGAGACTCTAGCACCATCTCTAGACCTAGTAGGTAAGATTTAATCTAAGCCTATCTAAAAAGAACAAATAAAACGGTTCTACAGACGCGCTTCGGCCTCCCTCCTAAAGGGCAGTTGCGCGCCACCCTTTCAAAGCAGCAACACCACATTCAATTTGCCGACTTGCGCCCCCTTTTTATTTTCCTTTTTCAGCAAGAAGGTATTGGTCAATACCAAGACACAGAATTTAAGAGCAGGCACGATTATGTTAGATCAAGCAATGAAGCAGCAGCTAAAAGCATACCTAGAAAACTTAAAAACCAATGTTCAGTTAGTGCTGAGCCTAGATGACAGCGATACCGCAAACAAACTCCAAGACCTAGCAAATGACATCGCGTCTTTAACCGACAAAATTGAAGTAACTCGAGATGATAGCGCAAGCACGCGTAGCCCTATCATGCAGGTAGTGAACCAAGAGAAAGGCACTGCGATTGGTTTTGCCGGTTTACCGATGGGTCACGAGTTCACGTCACTGGTACTGGCACTGCTTCACAGTGGTGGTCACCCTATCAAGCTTGAAGCTGACGTAATCGAGCAAGTTAAAGAATTAGATCAAGAGCTTAATGTAGAGATCTTCATCTCGCTATCGTGCCAAAACTGTCCAGAAGTGGTTCAGGCATTCAATATGATGTCAGCGATTAACCCGCTGATTAAGACCACTATGATTGATGGCGCAGCATCCCAAGAGGAGGTAAAGTCTCGCGATATCATGGCAGTACCAAGCGTGTTCATTAATGGTGAACTATTCGGTCAAGGCCGTATGTCACTGGCTGAGATCCTTAATAAAGTAGACTCAGGCGCAGCGGAAAAGAAAGCGGCCAACCTAAATCAACAAGCACCATTTGATGTACTTGTTGTCGGTGGTGGTCCTGCTGGTTCTTCAGCAGCTATCTACGCAGCCCGTAAAGGCATTCGCACTGGTGTCGTTGCAGACCGCTTTGGTGGCCAAGTAATGGACACAATGGCGATTGAGAACTTTATCTCAGTCAAAGCGACAACGGGTCCTAAGCTAGTGGCTAGCCTAGAAGAGCACGTAAAAGAGTACAGTGTAGAAGTAATGACTGAGCAGCGTGCTGCCAACATCATTGCTGCGGAAGACACAAAAGACGGCTACATCCACGTTGAACTAGAGAGTGGCGCAACGCTACGATCTCGCTCTGTTATCACAAGTACAGGTGCACGCTGGCGTGAAATGAACGTTCCGGGCGAGCAAGAATACCGTAACAAAGGCGTGGCTTACTGCCCACACTGTGACGGTCCACTGTTCAAAGGTAAAAAAACAGCGGTTATCGGTGGCGGTAACTCAGGCATTGAAGCGGCTATCGACCTAGCAGGTATTGTGGAACATGTAACCGTGCTTGAATTTGCAGACACGCTACGCGCTGACCAAGTGCTTATCGATAAAGCGAACGCAACACCAAACATCGAAATCATCAAAATGGCTCAAACGACACAAGTGTTGGGGGATGGAAATCGCGTAACGGGTCTGGAATACAAAGACCGCAACACTGAAGAGCTGAAACAGATCGAACTCGCGGGTATCTTCGTTCAAATCGGTCTAATGCCGAACAGCGAATGGTTGAAAGGTTCGAAGGTTGAGCTTTCACCACGCGGTGAGGTTGAGATTAACACTCATGGCGCAACATCGATGAAAGGTGTGTTTGCAGCAGGCGATGTAACAACAGTACCTTACAAGCAGATCATCATTGCGATGGGTGAAGGTGCAAAAGCAAGTTTAGGTGCATTTGACCACCTAATTCGTAACCCAGTTCCAGTTAAAGAGGCTGAAACCGCTTAATCTTGTAAGCAAATTTCCTTAAGTGTCCTTGTTAACGTATTAGTCATGATTAACTTATTAGTGATGATTAACTGACTGTTTATCGTTAACGACTTTGTCGACATTTGGACACCACTCCTATGGGTTTAGGAGTGGTTTTTTTCTTTAGTAAAGACGCTCTACGCTGGCTGATAAAGCATAAAAGCAACCACTAAGGCTAGGCTTCCACCCAAACAGCGGTTAACCATCACCATTTGTTTTGGTGATTGTAATAGACGCTGCAACATAGTGCCGCAATACGCCCAAACCAACATACACAATACACCAGTTCCCACCATGATAGTGGTAATCGTCACCACTTGAATCAGGTAATCTGCCTGTGTGGTAATAAACTGAGAAAACACCGTTAACGAAGCAATCCATCCTTTCGGGTTCAATACTTGAATCAAAACGCCAGACATAAACCCTGAGCGATTCACCGACTCTTCTTGCTCAATTTCCATATTGGCAATCGACCACGCCATAAACAGTAAATAAGCCGCCCCAAGGTACTTCATTACCGTGTAGATCTCTGGGTAAAGAGTAAATAAGCTCACTAAACCAGCACTTGAACCCGCCAGTATGATGATAATGCCAAAAGCGTTACCAGAGACAAAAGGCAATGTTGCCGCAAATCCATATCGGCTTGATATCCCAAGCAATGCAATGTTTCCTGCTCCCGGTGTAATTCCAATCGATATTGAAAACAACAAGAACGCTAGCATTAATTGAGCGCTCATTCTTTCTCTCCTAGTAAATAAAACGTTATTGGGAGAAGAGTTTACCAATTCGAGTAGGAATTAAATTGCTATATGCGCTAGTATAAAATCAAATTTGAGCAGACTTCTTCTTAAAAAACCATGAAAGTGAAAGAATCCACCAACGAAGTGCTAGATGATACGGATATTGCCATTCTTGGACATATCCAAAAAGATGGGCGCATGAGTAACAGCAAACTTGCCGAGAAGGTCAACCTGAGTGAAACACCTTGCTGGCGCCGTTGGAAGCGCCTGGAAGAGACGGGCTATATTGATGGATATACCGCGCAGCTCAATCGTAAAAAGCTGGGGCTGCATGTGGCAGGTTTTACCCTGGTAACACTCGGCAACCATGAGGTTGAAAACACCGAACCTTTTGAAGAGTTTGTCGAAGTGACAGACTGGATCACCATGTGCCACTGCATTGCAGGTGGAGCCGATTATATGATTCAAGTTTTAGCGAGAGATCTGGAAGAGTATTTTGAGCGAATCAGCTCAATTCGACGAGTGAAAGGCGTCAGTGCAATTCAGTCTAACATTTCAGTGAAAGAGCTTAAAAACAGCTACCAACTGCCACTGCAAGATTAGTGGATTTAAAACTTAAAAAGCCCAGTCAGCAATAATGTGACTGAGCTTTTTGTTGTCATTCTTATAAGAGTGTCGGTCTCACAAAGACTTAAGACTGAGTTGGCCTCTACTCACAAGGGTGTGCGAGATGAATAAGCGCTAAGCCGCCTAATGAGGTTTCACGATACTTTTAATTCATGTCTTTACCTGTTTGGTAAGTAATCGCGATAACCTTATCAAGCGAGAGCAAAGATTCACTATTGCATTTCAAAGCCATGCGTGATGCATCAATTGCTTTCATCGCACCAATCGCATTTCGCTCAATACACGGCATTTGTACCAATCCACCAATTGGGTCACACGTCATACCCAAGGAACAATCATAGCTTCCATACCAGAGTTATAAACCTAACCAGTCATGCCTACGAACGTCATTGCAATGATATAAATTGCGCGATTTGCTGTTGAGCCACCAAGCCATGACGCCTAACGGCACGATCGAGTTGATGTGCCATCCCGCTTTTTTGCCAGTGAAGAACTGAGATCACTATCTAGCTACCTCACTAAGTGAGTGGAAGAGCACGCCTTATTGACAAATCCGGCCTTATAGCAATGGCTCTCTGACAATAGTATTGAATGCATTGGATTCGATCAGCTTTAGCTAAATCCGAAAACCAATCTAGTCAACGATACGCTGAGCCCCCTGCCCTTGGTCGTGCAGAATATCTTCTGGGTTTAATAGGTGGCACTTCTGCATGCTCAGACAGCCACAGCCAATACAGCCTGTGAGGTTTTCTTGTAATGACCGGATCTGTGCCATCTTACTGTCGAGTTGCCCTTGCCATTTCTTTGCCACTCGCTCCCAATCGCGCTTGGTTGCAGTGTGGTTCATCGGCAAACTAGACAACTCTTCAGTGATCTCTTCAAGCGTAAACCCTATTGACTGGGCGACTTGAATCAGCGCAATTCGACGTAGCATCGCAGATTGATAACGTCGCTGGTTACCATTGGTACGGATTGAGGCAATTAATCCTTTGGTTTCATAAAAACGCAGAGCGGAAGGGGCGACACCACTGCGCTCCGAGAGTTGACCAATCGTTAAATACACGATGTTTTTCATGTTGTTAGTTTCCCTGAATGTATTGCTGATAGATTCAAATCCGTTTTGGATTATAGCTAAAGTTAACCTTAAGTTTAGCTATATTGACTAAATTACGTTCACAACATGTGAAACATCTTTACCTGAAACAAAAAACAGCCGCCAAATGATGGCTGATTGAGCTTCGTGTGAAATATAACTCTTATATTCAGAAATTCTTCATGATCATCTTAAGATTCTCGGTCATCTCTAGGTTTGTCATCTCGCCCGTCTTCATATCGAAGTTATCGTAGAAACTTGGCACTGACATCGAACCTTTCACGTCAGCAGCGAAGTAAGGCGCTGAGTTAACTGCAGAAGACAACACAGAGGTCGCGCCACCAGGCCCCGGAGAGGTGGCAAGCATCACCACAGGCTTGCCTTGGTACACTTTCATATCGATGCGTGATGCCCAATCGAACACGTTTTTAAAGGCCGCTGTGTATGAACCGTTATATTCTGCAAAGGAGATAACAATCGCGTCTGATTCTCCGATTTTGTCAAAGAAACGCTGAGCGTGTCGATGAATGCCCGAGTCTTGCTCTCTTTTCTCGCTATAAATTGGCATCTCAAAATCATTAAGATCAAGTACCTCAACTTGCGCGCCTTCGACTAAACCTGCGGTGTATGCCGCAAGCTGTTGGTTGATTGATGTTGTACTGTTGGTTGCGCCAATCGCTAATACTTTCATTGTTTATCCTCAAATTTGGTTAGAAACATTTCTTTAGAAGTGAAAAAGGTAGGTCTGTGTGAGCCTCAAATAGGTTTGCAAAGCAGCAAAGTAAGACGCCTTATTCTCTAATCACCACTGTTCGGTAATGCCGTTTTTCACCTCATGATTTCCGCAACTGAGCTTGCAGCCCTTGGAAAGTAAAAAGGTGAGAGTTTGTGTTTGTAGAATGGAAAAGATCATAAAACCTCAAGTTAACTTGAGGTAAAGCGATATTTTCGAAAACAGGAAATAATTAAAAGTAGAAGGAGAAATCGCCGCAATGCCCACCTTTAAGATGGAAGGCTTGAATGTTTTTGAGTTTAGTTTCATCGTAAACAAACTGAGCACTGGCTAGATCAATAGAAAGCAAAATGGCCGCCCAATAAGCAGCCATTATGTTGATAGATTAGTAGAAACGAATGTATGTGGGGTTAATCAAATAGCTCAATGACCAATTTATTATCTCGGATCACTAGATTCGGCTCTGATGACTTGATCAACGACTCTTGAACCTTGTCGCTATCCAGTTTGTAAACTGGAGATTGAGACAAAGCAAAACCGATCATTGATACCGTAGGCTTGAGCAGCTTTTCAATCTCAGTAGATAGCTGTTGCTCCTTCTCTTCAAATCGCTCTAGACGCAACGACTTCAGGTATACTTCACCACTTTCCTTGTCATATTCAGGAATCGCACTGAATTCTAAATCTAGGTCCAACCCCATATTCGGCATATTGAAGACTTGAACTATTGCATTGGTGTTCGCTAACACTGACACTCTCTGTTCATCTACTCGACCAATTTTCACTTGTAGATCATCGACCGCGACTTGCGCATACATCACGCTTTGTACACCTACCTCTTGTTCAAGCATGACTGAATCAGCAAGATATTCTGTCATCTCTTGCTCGGTAATGCTGTAGCTGACACAACCACTCAAGATGAGCGCGATACAGGCGATGATTAAGCGATTAATGAGCTTGGTTGTCATGTAAATTCGACTCTTAATTTCTAATTGCATGGAACAGATGTTACCTCTAGATGATATCGTAAAACAGTCGTCACAATGACAGTGTCGGATATGTGGGCAGAATGATCCACCAAATCAACATTCGCGTATAATTTGAAAATTGCAAAAATAGTAAAGAAATCAATGACTGAATTAACAATATTTTATGATGGAACGTGCCCACTGTGTGCAAAAGAGATGGCTGCGCTCGCCAAATACGACATCAAGAACAAGATTCAGACCATAGACATCTATAGTGAAGCGTTTGCAAACTATCCTCAAATTGAAGCGGATGCGGCTAACACAGTACTGCATGCTCTTGATGGGAACGGGAAGCTACTACTGGGGTTGGACGTGACCTACCAAGCATGGAACCTAGTAGGAAAAGGTTGGCTTTATGCGCCATTGCGTTGGGCAATATTTAAGCCGTTTGCAGACTGGTGCTACCTGAGATTTGCCAAGAATCGATATAAGATCTCATTCTGGCTAACCGGAAAATCACGTTGCAATGGAAACAGCTGTACCAACTAGTATTGAGTCAAGACATACCACTGGCGACTTTGTAGTAAACGATGCCAAACAGTGCGGCAAATACTAGTACGGTAAGAGCGACTTTCAACCAAATAAACTTCATGCTTTGTCCTTTTCAATCGAGTTACTGATTCAGGCGACAAGTTATCACAACATAACAAATTGTTGTGTAATGATTGATAGAACTTTGTAGTGAACCCTAATTCCCAGAGAGAGACTTTATGTCGGCAAAAGAGAGAAACCTTCCCACTCATCGACTTTCTAGATTTAGCAAGTTCGCTTCGCTGGCGACAAGAGTCGCAGGTAACGTGTTAACAGAAGGAACCAAGCAAATTGCACAGGGCAACAGGCCCAAGGCAAAAGATTTGCTGTTAACGCCACAGAACATAGCTCGCCTAACCGACCAGCTCGCGCACCTACGTGGAGCAGCGATGAAATTGGGGCAGATGCTTTCAATGGATGCGGGAGATGTCTTAGAGCCGGAGTTAGCCGACATTCTTTCTCGCCTGCGCTCAGACGCTGACCCACTGCCAACAAAGCAGCTCAATCAAGTCTTAGAGGGCTCACTCGGAAACCAATGGAAAACTGAATTCCTTTCCTTTAACTTTAAGCCGATTGCCAGTGCATCTATAGGACAAGTCCATCAAGCCTACAGCGACGCCGGGGACAAGCTCGCCGTCAAAGTCCAATACCCAGGGATTCGAAAAAGTATCGACAGTGATGTAGATAACGTCGGCACACTGCTCAACATTGTTGGTTTGATCCCAAAATCTGTCGACTACAAAGGTTTGTTAGAGGAAGCAAAAAAACAGCTCCATGATGAAGCAGACTATTCTCGCGAGGCTGACTATGCGACTCGTTATCACAATGCATTAAAGGAATACTCACACTTCGTCGTACCTAAGATTCATCCGCAAGTCTCTTCAGAATCCGTGCTCGCCATGGACTTCATTGAGGGCGTCTCAATAGAACAGATAGAAAACGACGACCAAAGCACCCGTGACTTTGTAATGCACAGCTTACTTGAACTCCTATTCAGAGAATTGTTCGACTTTAAAATGGTGCAAACCGACCCCAATTTCGCCAACTACCTGTACGTTGAAAACACCCGCCAAATTGGCTTGTTGGATTTCGGAGCAACCCGTGAATACAGTGATCGCTTCAGCGAGGGTTATCGTTTGGCCTTTTCCTCTGTCATTAATAACAACGAGCAAGGGCTCAATCAAGCGCTAGAGCAGATTGGATTCTTCAGCGAGACAATTCTTCCTGAACAACGCCAAGCGATTCTAAACCTAGTGAAGATGGCTTGTGAGCCTATGTTAGTAGACGAAGACTACGACTTCAATGCAAGTGGGTTAGCGCAACGTCTTCGTGAAGCCGGCACCATTCTGAGCATGGAACAAGAATATTGGCACACCCCACCCGCCGATGCGCTGTTCTTACACCGAAAAATCGGAGGTATGTATCTACTCGCGGCTCGCCTTGGTGCGAAAGTGAATATCAGTCGCTTGGTCACTCCATATCTTATTTCAGAGAGCAAAAGCACAACTAAAAGCGCGAGTTAACAAGACAGTAAATAATACACAAAGTGATCATTTTATCGTGCTCATGAGTAAAAACCATTACGCCAACTAAAATGAGCCAACCACATGAAATGTTCACTACTTTGCTCAACCGTACTGATTACAAGCCTCACAAGTCCTATTGCGTTTGCAGCTAGCTGTCCCAAGATACTTGATGGCAAACAGCGCTTATTAAATTCAACCGAAGAAATTGCACTTTGCGATGAGTTTAAAGGCAAAACTCTATTGGTGGTAAACACCGCTAGCCAATGTGGTTTCACTCCGCAGTTTGAGCAGCTCGAACAACTTCATCAAATCTACAAAGCTCAAGACTTTACCGTTATCGGTTTCCCAAGTAATGATTTTCGCCAAGACAAGGGAAGTGAAGAGAAGTCGGCAAAAGTCTGCCACCTCGACTACGGCGTGACCTTCCCTATGATGGCGCGAGCTTCACTTTCTGGTAGCAACGCCAACCCCGTATTTGCAGAGATACAACAGCAAGCGGGCGTAACGCCTAAATGGAACTTTTACAAATTCTTGATCAGTAAAGAAGGTAAAGTCGTCGCCACCTTCCCTAGCTCCACATCTCCAGTGAGCGCTACGCTCAAAAATGCGATTGAGCAGCAGCTATGAGGGCGGGCTATATGGCAACAACTCAAACCCGTAGCACCATGGCCAAACTGGGGTACATGGGGTTAATTCCATTTTTATTCGGTCTTCTCCTTTCGCTCACCGACAGCCAATTTATGGGGATAAGCGGTGAAACGCTCTTCATCACCTACAGCGTGGCAATTTTGAGCTTTCTTTCAGGGATCTTGTGGGCAAATGGGATCGAGAACTTTGAAAGCCGATCAAGCAACAAAGCGTTACTGCTGAGTAACGCGATTGTGCTCGTCGCTTGGCTGGCCGTATTGCTTGGCGAACAACAAGAGCTGGTGACAACTCTGATTCTTATCCTCGGTTATGTTGCAGTTTGGCGCGCTGAAAGGACAATGAGAGAAGAGAACCAGAGCCAAGGTCCCGACGGCTACTTTGATATGAGAACTCGGCTCACCTCTAGTGTCGTGCTAATGCACGGTATCGTGATGCTGACCTAGAGCTACTAGACTGCCCTAGAAATATGAGCATTTGATTGAAAACCGTTAGCAACAACCTAGATGATGAGCTGCATCACTAACCTCGGCTCATCATCACCAAAGTAGTTTTCTTCTTGTTTGATCGTAGAAAATCCCATTGATTCGCAGAGCGCGCAAGCAGATGTGTTATTTGGATCTACAGTGAGCAAAAGCTTAGCGTCTCGCGGCAGCTGCTCAACCGCATGTTGCATCAGTTTCCGGCCAATTCCCATACCACGATAGTTTGGGCCTACCGCTAATGATAGGACCCAAAACTCATTATGCGTGTCCGTAGTTATCGTTAAGGTATGGCCCGCAATCTTTGAGTCTTACTTAGCAACTAATAAGCCTTTTCTCCAGCAATCAAATGCCTGACGAATGAAAAATTGCGGATAGGCATGGTCACCAAACAAAGCATGTTCAAGCTGGTAAATTTCAGCCAGTTCCTGTTTTTCGGCACAGACAATATTCATAGATAGAACTTTATAGATTTGGCTCCGACCTTGTTACAGCAGACCTTCTACAGTAGCTAGCCAAGTTGGTAATTGCTTCCTATACCATTCCAGATACTTCGACGCATCTGAAATGTCGCGCGTGACTAATAGGTTCGTCACTTCAACAACGATCCAGCTTTTCGCTATAATCAATTGCTTGATTAAATCTTCTCGTGAAACCAGATTGTTATGTGGCAGGTACTGGTCAATAATACACTCATAATCCGACAAAGTGCCCATCCGAGAAACGAGCGGTGCCAAATCGATAGCTGGGCTGCCATAACCAAAACGCTCCCAATCAAATAATACGAGCTCACCGTTGTCTCTTCTGCCCCAATTTCCTTGGTTCGCATCACCAGAGATCAAGTTATTACGGTTAAACAGAACATCACTAAGCTTCTGGATACACAATAAGCTGTCTTGAGTCACTTGAGGTAAATTCAGAGGGATGAGTGCTGCTTCAGTGTCACAGGGACTCCATCTATGCTCTTTCACTTCAAAACTCGGCGAGTATTGAGACTGATGAATACAAGATAGTTGCTGATGTAACTCAGAAGTCTTTTGAAGCTCATTTATTGTTAAAGAGTGAGGAATGTGCTCGATGAACAGGGTATCTCCTTCCGCAGCCAACAATTTAGGGCTGTGCACGCCAGATAAATGTTGCGCAGCATGTTGGTAAAAAGAAATCTCAACCTCACCCGCCCCCTGCTTTCGAATACAAGGTACGCCGTTACGATTTACAAGAGTTACCTTAGCCGAACCCATTTTAGATAGGTCTTCGTTGCTCATTAGAGCCTCCTGAAAATACAATGAAACGCCTAACCTTTATCGCTTATTTACCAAGCGCGCCTCTATCAATGACCATTGCTGAGCAAAAGGCGAAAAGTTTTTATGAGGTATGAATTTACGTGCGGCTAAGTTCCGTTTTAAATACACCTCTTCCAACGCCCAAATATGGTGGTCAGCAAAAATGCCCCAAGCACAGATCCCATCAATAATACTCGCCTTTGAAAGTTCATTAATGGACAAGTAACCGCTAACAAATTCGACCGACTTCTTCACATCCATATCAAACATGTACATGCAAGCCCGGGCTATTTCGTAGGCAGGTGGCATGTATTGAACCAAGTCCCAATCGATAATACCACTCACCTTAGAACGATTATCAAAGAAGAGATTATAATGATGGAAGTCGCCGTGAATGAGTACTCTCTCGGTTTTGGTCTGATAAGAGTGGACGCAGTGGTCATTTGCTAAAAAACAACGTTGCTGCACAGACCTTCGCAGCGCCCAAGCATCCTCAACATTTTGCTCCCCTTTTGCTTCGATAGCAGCAATGATCTTATCAAGACGCTGCAGCCATTGTTCTCTATTCCATGACAGTTGAATAACTGGAAATACCTCGTTTTGCATTATATTTCGAGGGTAGAGACTCAACTGACGATGAAGCTTTGCAAGGGTAATACCGGCTTCGAATGCATGCTTGTCTGTCAAAGCATGCTTTTCAATCAAGGAACCATGAGCCTTTGGAAACAATGCATAGTATTCACCATTGACCTCAACAAAGCTTTGCCCATCTGAAGTGAGACAAGGCGAAACGACAGTGGGTACTTTTTGAGATAAAAAGAACAGCAATTTATGCTCATTGAGCATACGACCGGCATCATGAGTTAGGTACTTCCTCAAAAAGAAAGCTGGCATGGATTCAACCTTATACACCGAGTTGTTTGCCCCAAGAGTAACTTCAGTTAAGGACATGTGGGGTTTGGTTTCTGGCCAATGAGAAAGGATTTCTGTACTTACCATATTACTTTCAGCCCTAATTCGCTACTGTCGACTCAGCAACAGGTTAGCACCGGATAGAGTAAGAAAAACCGAGCACGCTTTGTTGAAACGCTTCGCCATTTGCGGCTTGGAGAACCAGTTTCTGAGGTATAAACCAAAAGTAGCGTAGATAGATATCGCGATCAGCTCTAACACTAGGAATGTGCCACCTAGAATGAAGAACTGTGTGTTTACATTGGCTGAAACATCAACGAATTGAGGCAGAAATGCGGTAAAGATGAGTATCGCTTTAGGGTTACCAGCTGCAAGGGCGAACTCTTGTTTAACTAGACCAAACCCATTTTTATTGCGTTCGATGCCTACGACAGGGCTAGCTTGAGAGCGCCATAAATTAAACGCGATCCACAATAGATACATTGCGCCAAAAAGTTTGATCAGGAAGAACAAGGTCTCAGAAGTATAAAGAACGACAGCCAAACCAGACGCCGCCAACGCAATCATTCCTGAGAAAGCAAAGATTCTGCCTAACCCTGCGATAAATGCTGCTTTAAAGCCATAGCAACGGGCATTATTCATCGACAAAAGATTGTTTGGGCCAGGCGTCATGTTCAGCGCAAAGCACGCTGGAATAAACAGCAGCAACTTCCATATTTCCATCGGGGCGTCCTAGTCGTCCTGTATTACGTAATCAAATCACTCAATGCGATAGAAGCTTTTATAACAGCATTTTATGTACTTTGTAATAGGACAAAAAAGAAGCACCTCTCGTTATGTCACATTTCAGCTAGTTCTCAAAGAATTGTTCATATTCTGGAGTCGATAGGTTTTCAGCAACGCCCATTTCACCCACAAAGTAGATTACGCTGGTTATCGTATCTATTGTTGGGTTCGATTCGCGTTCAGGAAAATCCCCCGCAGAAGAAACTAATTTGGGTTCGGATATCGAATTACAGACAAGGCTGTTACAAACACTGTGTTGCGTTTTCAAAGATGGGAGCTCTGGGGCATCAAAATGGTGAGACAATAAATCTTGGCTGACAAGCTCAGCAGAAGCATAAGACAGAGTTGAGCAAAACGCTGAAAGTACAATCCACTTATTCATATATCTTTCCATAGCTAGCATTCATTAAATCTATAAATACTATCTAATTTAGTTAATAATGAACAGTGTTTTATTTGATTGGCGTGTGGCTGTTTTCCCGGTGTGGGCTTATCAAATAGAGCCTGTGAAATAACGATTACCGAATATTTCACAAAGGCCACCAGCGTAATCAATGCAACAAAGGTTCCTAAAACAAACTCATGGACATCGACCAGGAAAAGTCTTAGAACACGGTCACAAACAATAGCGACAATGGTAATGCTGATTGCAGTTATCCATCTACGATGATCATAAGGCAAACGCTCCATCGACTGGCTAAAGCAGTAGCCTCAAAGTATAAATAGCACATAGAACCGCAATCACGCCCCACACTCCGTATATTGGGGTAATGGTACAATAACCAATTGCTGCCAATACCGCACAGCCGCCTTGTATCCATATCTGAGATTGACCAGAGTCACCGCTGAAAAAACCTAAATTGAGGTAGTCGCCTGCACTTTTAATAACAGCGATGGCAAGCAATTCGACCACTATGACCCCAGCCTGATAATAACTGCTTGGTAAGATAAGGGAACTAAAGCCAGGGACAGTTAAGATCATCAAGCCCCCTAACACTATGGCTAGGTTAACTCCGATTAAGGCTCTGTCTGCAAACATTTTGCTACCGCCAGGGTGCTGAAGCATAGCGACTCGGTTTGGAAACCACCAAAGCGCGTAAGGTTGCAGTAGCAAGCCTAGAATTAACGCAAACTTACCACTAACCGCGTAAACGGCCAGCTCCTCTACTCCAACAAAACTTGCCATCACCCAGCGTTCTTGTCCGGTAATCATATAAATGGATGCCCCGTCAAGCATCGTAGGAATGAGTAGAAGAACAATCTGATAGGGTTTGAACTCAACAGGTAACATCAGCAGCAACAGAGGCATGTTGAGCGCAATGAGCACCCCGCCAAGTACACACACCGCTAAGCTGAGCGTAAAGCAGCTGTCTAACTGGATAGAGAACCCCGCTTAGGGCCAGCTAAAGCTGTCAAGTAGAATAGAAAATAAAACAAAGCGTTACATGCTCAAAGCGGTAACGCTTCAGTTAGGTTTTGCTCTTACGAGCAGTTCTTGTTAACCGGCACGCAATGCTAAGATCTCTGCAAGATCGTCTGTTTCGGTATAGCGATTCAAGCCTTGCTCTTTCGAAGAGATCGCCACAATAGACATTCGGTCAGCAAGCTCATTACCCTCAATACCGACGTGACCGTTTACGTGGTAGATAGTGATTTGAGATTTAAGCTCTTGATAAAGAGCATAAGCGACTTTAATGATATCGAGGTTTTTTATCTCGCCACCAGACTTAGTCCAACCCTTTTTCTCCCAGCCTGATGCCCACTTAGTGATGCAGTCTATCGAATATTTTGAGTCGCTATAAATCGCAACAGACAGCCCAGCTTTCAGCTTCTCTTTTGCGAGAATAAAGGCCTGTTCTAAGCCTTGTAACTCAGCAGTATTGTTAGTCCCCATCGGTTGGTACAAGCCATACCATAGTTCAGTGAGATCATTCTTCAAATAAACCGCTAAACCCGTTCCCGCTTCACCTGGGTTAGGTTCACAAGCACCATCAGTAAAGATTTTAATATCAAATGGCATGTCAGTAATTTGCAGCTGAGAAAGAGGTGGAGTCTTTGACTTGTTTGCACCACTAGACTTCGGAAATACAGACTTAGAACCTGACGCAGATTTAGTCGTAAAAGACGAGCTACCACCAAAGGCAGATTCAGCCTCTCCCTGTGTTGGAAACGATTTATATCTCGCGCCCGCAAAACCATCGACTTGCGCTTTACACTCATTCCAAGTGGTAAAGATACCCGGTTTACGACCTTTCCAAACCACATAATATTTCTTAGCCAAATTAACTCCTTACGAAAAACTGACGACACAAACAGTGAAGCAATACATTAGAAGTCACCAAGTCACGTCTTGCAAGGTCAATCACTCAAAAACGGGTCTAAAGAAGCTGCGCTCATAACTCACAATAAAGTCAACTTCATCCGCATATTCAAACGCTCGAATACACTCCGGGTCTTTTAAGGATAAGGTTCGATACTCTTCATAAGCCGCTAAACTATCAAACGAAAACAGTGCCATCGCAATATTGTTCGCGCCTTCAGATGGTAGAAAGTAGCCATTGTGCTGACCGCCAAATTTAGCCACCAAAGGAATCCACATTTTTGCGTAGTTCTCAAACTCCGTAATCTTTTTAGGATCAATTACATATCGAACATAACAAGTAATCATATATCGCCCTCAAATAACAAATAACAAATAACAAATAACAAACCAAATTTAGATTGGCCATCAACTGAATAAGAAATCAATTGCCACAAGGTTGTAGGTCAAGAACACCGCCATACTGACACCAATGGTTAGCAGTACATTGCCTGTTTTCCATATCAGCAAACCTGTTACAAGCGCCCCGATTAAATACGGGTTTTCAAAACTTGGCCAAAATGTCTGCTCTGGGGCAAACACAATCGGCCCCCAGATCGCAGTCAGTACCGCAGGGCTCGAATAACGTAATAAACGTCGCGCCGTTTGGTTGAGTCGAAGCGGAATCGCTGGCTCAAGAAATAAGTATCGGCTAAAAAAGACAATCGCTGTCATCAGTAATATCGTTAAACAGATCATCTCTATTTCCCTTCCATGATTGGCTTTTTGCCGTTATTGCGCTCTTGAAATGACTCGCTGAAAAAGCCCGCAAACATGCCAGCAATTGCTGCAATCATAAGCCCGCCTTCAACGTTATTCACCGACATAGCAACCGAGATCACCAATGAAACCAAGACGCACACCACAACAGGCAATGTTCTGATTAGCGGGAATACCAATGCAATGAAAGTCGCAGCCACCGCAAAGTCGAGACCAATGTCATTAAGAGATGGGATTTGGCTTCCAGCGACAATGCCAACGAAGCTCGCGATGTTCCAAACCAGATAAAAGCCGCCTCCAACCCCCGCGGCATACCAACGATTAAACTCTTGCTGAGACTGCCCACTACAAACCGCAAACAGCTCGTCCGTCAACCAAAAGCCAAGCAATACGCGCCAACGAGCAGGAAGGTGGCTTATCTTGTCGCGCATCGACACACTGTATAAAAAGTGCCTTGAGGTGATGAACAGTGTGGTCAGCAACATAGTGCCAAGGCCAATGCCCGCTTTGAACATCCCTGCCGCGACCAGTTGTGCGGAGCCGGCAAACAAGATCGCTGACATCGCTTGTGCTTGCAGTTGATTCAATCCAGCATCAATCGCGTATGAACCAGCTAAGATTCCCCACGGTATCACGGCGATACTCAGAGGCATGCCCGCTAAAACCCCCTTCCACAACTGTGTTCGCCTATCCATCTTTTGATTATCCATATTGTTCTTTTCTCTCTTCACATTGGCTATTCAATGTAAAAACACCTGAGTAGATTCGATTGTACAAACTTGCTCGATTAAGCGACCGTATTTTTCACCAACGCTCAAAGCATCTTAATGTATTGCCCCGGCGTGTAACCATTGGCCTTTTTAAAGTGTCGGTGAAAATGGCTTTGGTCGTGAAAACCACACTCTTGGGCAGTATCTGAAATGGTATGCCCTTGCTTCAAAAGCTTGCGAGAGAGTCTCAAACGAGACTGGATCTGATAAGCATGGGGAGGAAGACCAAACTCTTTCTGAAATGATCGAACTAAATGAAAGGGACTTAAGGCCGCCAATTTAGATAACTCTTCCAAAGAGACATCGGCCTGCGGGAAATCATCTAAAAACTCTTTAACCAGAACAAGTTGGCGCTGGGTTTTACTATCCAACTGAGGCTTAAGGCTCGACTTACCATGTCGGCTAATCAACTTAACCAACATCCCATACATCAAGGTTTCACGGAGCAGGCGGTTATCCGATTCATCAATCGCATTAAACACCAACCTCAGTTGATTAGCGAGTTCAGGGTCTTCAACAACGGCCCTAGGGAAATAAGGGGCACCATAATTAGGAAGGTTTAGTTCTTGTGTAATTTTGGCTAGTTGCTCTGGGAGCGGGTACATGGCGCGATAAGCCCAACCGCCTTCCGTTGCCGAATGACCGCTATGTACCTCGTCGGCATTGACCAGAATAATGGCGTCTTGTGGTGCAATATGGTGACCACCTGTGCGATAGAAACGTTGAGCGCCCTGCTCTATAACCCCAAGCGTGTAACCCTCATGGCTATGACGTGAGAAGTTCTGCTTTTCGTACTCAGCATTAAGGATTTCAATGCCGCCGAGCTCCTCAGCGACTTTATATTCGGCCTTTTCTTTAGAACGTTTCTTGTTCTCCATAACAATTCCCAAGCCTGTTAATTATCGAACGACTTATCAGTCTACTCTATAGGCTCTTTTAGCTTTTGTACAAAATTGCGCTTTTGGTCGGTAATACTATTTTTAGCTTTAGATTCAAAGCTCGGGATAATGCTTTCTAATTAAGAGCGAAGTCGTGCTAGGCTAGTACTTGGCGAAAAATTGACAAATGAATGGCTAAATCATGCCAATAATTCTCACCCACCATAAGCTACCCGTAGAGAGATATAATGAAAAAAACCGTAGCACTTATGTTCTTCTTAAGCCTAACAGGCTGCACTCACAACCAGTCAAAAGCGTTAAGCATGAACTCTTCGTCTGTGAATTCATACCCGCAGTCGATGTCGAACCTACAACTGTGCGATACCTTGTATTACGGGAGGCCGAGCAATCAAACACTGGCCGCTATTGGCAGCGAGTTTAATCGCAGAGGTCTATCAAAGCATTGGTGTGATACAGAAACCAATAAACTTTATTTAACCAAAACGATTGATTGGGTTGCTGAACAAGTTGAAGGCAAAAAAGATTCTGAATAAACATCGGCGGTGGTGCTGCCTACGGATTGAGAGGTCAAACTCAATGTGATGTGCAAAAGCCACCTCTAGAAATAGAGCCAAAACAAACTGAACACCATTTATGCCTTTGCTCACAACAATATGTATTCACGTTGATAAATGTTAACAAGTGGTTAATTATCAGTGTCCATTATGACTATAAGGAAATAACAAATGAAATGGATACTTGTTGCATTCGTCAGTGTTTTCTCTGTATTCACATACGCAAAAGATTGGAAGCAAATTCGATTTACTGTTGAAGGGGCTTACCCTCCATTCAGTTGGACAACGCAGGACGGTGAATTAGAAGGATTTGAAGTCGATTTGGCCAACGCACTGTGTATCGAGCTAGAGGTGAAGTGCATCATCTCAAAAACAGACTGGGACGGTATTATCCCATCTCTTCTAAGCCGAAAAAACGATGCAATAATAGCAGCGATGACAATTACCGAAGAGCGTGAAAAGAAAGTAAACTTCACTATCCCCTACGCCAAAGTTCCTACTCGTTTTGTGATGAAGAAAGATCGAGAGATCAATATGAACGACGACAGCTTGAATGACCTAACTATTGGGGTTCAGCGAGCAACTATTGGCGATAAGTACCTTTCTGAGATTTACCCAGATGTAGACATTAAACGTTATGGCTCATTCGACGAAGCCTTTACCGATTTACTCAACGGTCGTCTAGATACCGTATTTGGTGGCTCTATGGGCCTCAATTCGGGCTTTCTTGAAACAGAACAAGGCAAGGACTATCACTTTACCGGCCCTAAATTCACCGAGGAGAAGTGGTTCGGACGTGGTATTGGTGTAGCGGTACGAAAACAAGATAATGAACTCAAAGATCTTATCGATAGTGGAATACAAAGACTGATCGACAACGGTCAACACCAAAAGATTGCTAGCAAGTACTTCTCATACAGTATTTATGAATAGCCTAGCGCACAAAATGAATGAGCTTCACTGATGAAAATTGCTGGTCAATTTTTGGAAAGCTTCAGATAACAAAAAGCCGCTCGTTAAGAGCGGCTTTTTTAAAGGGTGGGAACCCAGCCACATCCCGGCACACAAGTCACACGCTGCGGCTGCTTCCTTCCGGACCTGACCGAGTTCACGAGCTATTGTTGCGGGAGGACCAGGCCCCCATAGATTCGTTTTCTAAGAGGCTTGCCTCAAAGAGTGAGTGGATTATTAAGCATCCCGGCAACCATTGCAAGCCCTTCCCCCTTCTTTTTGATCAATTGTGGTCTAAGTGCTTATCCTTTATTCAAACCATCAGTAAATCGCAGGTAAATTCGCCATTTACCTGCGATTTGAAGTTCTCGTACAACATCATCTAGATTGAGTAGATACTAGATATCGATGTCTTCGTTATCTTCAGTACGAATGATGTAGTCCGTCATCCATGCCGTTCCTAACAAACATAGCCAGACTACAAATACAGGGCTTGGTACTTCAATGCTCGGTGTAATCACTAGTGCTGCGAAGCCAGCAGTTGGTAGCGTCCAACACAGTAACTTATTCCAGCGGAAGGTTTTCAACTTCATCATCGCTTCCATTGACGCCATGATGCCCGTCACACACAAGGCCACAAGCGCAGCATAAGGCAAGTCGGCTATCCAAAGAGGCAAGATTAACCCTAATGACCACCAGCTATGTTGACTCGCGGGTTTAAGATGATTAGCAGCCCACCAAATAACCATGATGGATAAGACTTGTAATAGAGTCACCCATGGCGTGCCATCAAGCTTACCTGCTGATTGCGTGACCATAATCCCGACCTGCAAAGTAGTCACGATCAAACCCGAAATAATTACCACCGACAAACTACTGCGTCTTGAGAAGACCACCATTAACAACGGGAAAAGCACCCACGTACTAACAGAGAGCGTGATTGGCTGTATAGGAAGGGTTAAGCCATAAGTTGTCATGGCAGCAAGTAGAGCTAAACCTGCGATACCACCTTGCGGTAAGATCCATAACGCAGGAATCACCATCGCCAATACTGGGATGTCTCCCTCACTTAAACTGATTGCTCTCGCACAAACAACGGCTAATAATGTTGTAATTAGAAATTGAAACGTTGAAAAGACCATAGCTCTCTCCTTCTACCGATCCGTGGTATTCATGAACTAGGAACATTTAGTATGGACCAATTTTTAGCCCAAATCTTTGCTGTGATTCACCAAATTCCACATGGAAAAGTAACAACTTACGGAGACATAGCACGTTTCTCGGGTTTTCCAGGCTATGCACGCCATGTGGGTAAAGCATTAGGTAATTTACCTGAAGGTAGCAAACTCCCTTGGTATCGAGTGATCAACAGTAAAGGCGAGATTTCCTTGAAAGGCGACTCATTTGAACGCCAGAAGAAGCATTTGGTGGAAGAGGGTATTGAAGTGAGCGATACAGGAAAAGTTAAACTCAGAATATACAAATGGCAGCCCTAGAGCTGCCATCATTCGCGATTCAACTGGCTAGATTAAGCCAATCAAAATGCCTTAACACTGGCATCCATTTCTACTTAGCGAACACCGACCAAGCGTAGGTCAGCATGTTGTGTGTTTTCTACATCTGTGATCACAGACTTAATAGTATCTGTCGTGAAACGTAGTTTGCCGTCAACATGGATCGTTGCGCGCATGTTGTAACGGTGGTTAGGCTGAATCTTGTTGTCGTCGTAGCTTAATTCGAACGCAAACGGTACTTGCTTACCATCGGTTGTGAACTCTTGAGTCGCGATAACCGTTGATGGAGCATCTGCTAGTGAAATATCTTCTAGCGTTACAGTAACCAATGCATTCTCTGGTAGTGCAATTCTTTCGCGGTAACTAACTGTTCCTGAAATCACTTGAGTATTCTCTGCAACCACTTCCTGAGAAGCGTTCGTTTCTGATGTTGTTTGGCAACCGACTAAAAGGCCAAACGATACTAAAGACGTTAGAAGAATTAGAGCCATTTTCATATTCAATTTCTCTCAGCATGTTTGCCGGACTCGGCAAATCTCCAGACTAACTATAAGAGAGCTTTCATATTCTGTCTTGAAAACCTATGATTTATTGACAGATATATGACTAAGCTAACTAATTAACACCATAATCTGACACTCATTTTACGAAGAGGAATGCTGACGATGAGTCAACCTTTAAAAGAATTACTCAGTTTACTTCAGCTAGAGAAGCTGGAAGAAGGTTTATTCCGTGGGCAAAGTGAGAACCTCGGTCTCCCACAGGTTTATGGCGGTCAGGTCTTAGGGCAAGCGCTTTCTGCTGCTCGTTATACCGTTGAAGACGACCGCAGTGTTCACTCGTTCCACAGTTATTTTCTATTCCCAGGCGACTCTGAAAAGCCGATTATTTACGATGTTGAGAATCTCAGAGATGGGCGCAGCTTCAGTACACGCCGTGTTAAAGCGATTCAAAATGGCCGCCCTATTTTCTATCTGACGGCTTCTTACCACGGTGACGCACCGGGCTTTGAACACCAAAATCCAATGCCTGATATTCCAGGGCCGGAAAACTTTGCGTCTGAAACTGAACTTGCAAGCCATATTGCGGAGTTCTTACCAGAAAAACTGCGTAAAACCTTCTGTGGTGAAAAGCCAATTGAGATGCGCCCTGTAACAGTGGTTAACCCACTAAAACCAAAGAAGACGGAAGCGAAACAGTACCTTTGGGTTAGAGCAAATGGTGCGGTGCCAGACAACCACTTGATTCACCAATACTTGCTTGCTTACGCTTCAGATTGGGGCTTTTTAGTCACTGCGCTTCACCCACACGAAGTCTCTCTAATGACGCCAAACTTCCAAGTGGCAACGATAGACCACTCAATCTGGTTCCACCGCCCATTCAAGATGGATGAATGGCTGCTCTACGCGATTGAAAGCCCAACAGCGGCCAACACTCGCGGTCTAGTACGCGGTGAGATCTATAACCAGAGAGGCGATTTAGTCGCGACAGCCGTTCAAGAAGGTGTGATGCGCTTTACTAAATAGCCATCAAATACTTCTTAGCGCCTGCAAGCAAACGCCTTAAACGAAAAGAGGCTAGGTATCGTACCTAGCCTCTTCTCTTTTTAATCACAATGGCAGCTCAACGAAACCGTATTTAGTCACCCTGCTCGGCCGGCTTAGACTCACCTTGCACTCGAGTTTTTATGCCATCACCCGCATCGCGCAATAAATTAATTGGCGATAACACCACGCCTTTTACCGCACCTTCTGCCGCACTTTGAGCAAGTTCTTTACTCTTGTCAGCCAACAAGTTAGCTTGCACCAAGATCGCGGGGACTTCGGCTCTCAGCATCTCAGACTCGGCAATCACCACAGGAATCGTTTGTTCTCGGTAGGACTTACTTTCAGCAAGCATTGGTGGTATAACATCAACACGGTAGCGCTTGAGTTCGGTCAACGTTGGCGGAATCACATCGCTTCTCACCTGCCCGACTTCAACTCGAACATTTTTCACTTCGTCTAGTATAGCTGGTATTTTGCTATCGACCGATGCGACCGTTTTGTTCACCTTCTCGACCGTCTTTCTTACATCTTCGACGGTATTCAGCACCTGTGGTGCCAACTCGTCGACGTGCTCCGCCAGTATCAGAAACTCTTCGACTTTTAGCTCTTTAGTAAACACTGAAAAATCCTCGATAACCTGTGGATAGGTATCGACAATTTCACCGACTTTATTGGTGAATGAATAGATAGTGTAGCCAAGGTAAAAAATGGCGGCAGCTAACACGAGCTGAATAGCAGTAGAAATTTTTGCAAACATGAATAATCCTTTTCTTCATCGAGATGACGACATCTAAACTCGAAACACAATCTTTAATAAGGTTATAGCGGTAGCGCGGTGGTGTACTTTAACGGCTCCATCGCAAACGTAGAAGTAACGTTCGATATACCATCCACACTATTAACTAAGCGCTTATAGAACTCATCAAAGCATTTCATGTCTTTAACCTGCACCTTCATCATGTAATCGTACTCGCCCGCCATGCGGTAGAACTCCATGACTTCTGGGAACTCCGACACAGTATTCACAAAACGACCATACCACTCATGAGAATGATCGCTGGTTTTGACCAATACGAACGCGGTAAAAGAAAGATCTAACTTTTCAGGGTTCAGCAATGCCACTCTTTTTTCAATGATGCCATTCTCTTCCAAACGCTTTAAACGCTTCCAGCAAGGCGTTGTAGTGAGGTTGACGGCTTCAGAAATGTCGTTCAATGACAGGGTGCTGTCTTCTTGTAATAACGCTAATATTTTTTTATCGACGGCATCTATCACACTTTCACCAAATCACTTTTAAATAGAATATTTTTCTACATTTTAGTCAAAACAAAGCAAATATGGAAAAGTTTTTCTCTCCAGATCTAGCTAAATTAAAAACATACCAATTACAAAAAATTCCTACACTCGATCAGGAGAACGCTTATGTGCACTGACCATCAATGGATTAACAACGCGATTCGTAAAATTGAAGCGGACTACCAACGCTCTGCGGATACGCACCTTATCAAACTAGACCTTCCAAGCATTGAAGGCATTGATATCTATCTTAAAGATGAAAGTACACACCCAACAGGCTCTTTGAAACACCGTTTAGCGCGTTCTCTGTTCTTATACGCTATCTGTAACGGTTGGGTTGGCCCAGAAACTACGATCATTGAATCTTCATCTGGTAGTACGGCAGTGTCTGAAGCTTACTTCGCTCGTCTACTTGGCCTTACATTTATCGCGGTAATGCCAAAATGCACAGCGAAGAAAAAAATCGAGCAAATTGAATTCTACGGAGGTCAAGCACACCTAGTTGACCGCTCTGACCAAATCTATGATGAGTCTCGTCGTTTAGCAGCGGAACTCAATGGCCATTACATGGATCAATTTACTTACGCTGAGCGCGCAACCGACTGGCGTGGTAACAACAACATCGCAAACTCGATTTTCAATCAAATGCAGATGGAAGATCACCCGGTTCCAACTTGGGTTGTAATGAGCCCGGGTACTGGTGGTACTTCAGCAACGATCGGCCGTTTCATTAGTTACCAACAGCATGAAACAAAGCTTTGTGTTGTCGACCCTGAAAACTCAGTTTTCCACGAGTATTACAAAACAGGCAATACAGAAGTAAAAGGCAGTACATTCAGCAAAATTGAAGGCATTGGTCGTCCACGTGCAGAACCAAGCTTCATTCCAGGTGTGGTTGACGAAATGCGTAAGATCCCAGACGCGGCAAGTATTGCAACGACACATTGGTTATCAGACATTTTAGGCCGCAAGGTTGGCGCATCTACGGGTACCAACATGTACGGTGTGCTTCAACTGGCAAGCGAGATGAAAGCGCGTGGTGAGAAAGGTTCTATCGTGACTCTGCTTTGTGATAGCGGCGAGCGTTACCTAGACACTTACTTCAATGACGAGTGGGTGAAAAACAACATTGGCGACCTTCAGCCTTATGCTGCAAAGTTAGAAACTTTCTCTCAAACGGGTGAGCTAGCTTAAGCGCCAAGCAAAGCACAAGCTTTCAGAATAAAAAAGAGCCCCTAATGGGCTCTTTTTGTGTGTCTTTGGTTAGCGACAAGCTAAGACTATTCTGGCTTCTGCTTCGCTTCAAAAGCAGCCAGTTGTTCTGGTGTTGCTCTTGGTTGGTGGTTTTGTTTCCACTCATCGTAAGTCATGCCATAAACACGCTCACGAGCATCATCGATATCAAGTTCTAAACCTTGTTGTTCAGCTTCTGCTTTGTACCACTTACTGAAGCAGTTACGACAGAAGCCAGCCAAGATCATCAGATCAATGTTCTGAACATCTTTGTTGTTGTCTAAGTGTGCTAATAGGCGACGAAAGGTTGCTGCATCCAGCTTGTCTTGTTCTTCTTGAGAAAGATCTTTGTATTTAAATTCAGCCACTTTGGTGTCCCTTAATAGTTTTCATTTTTTAATGTATTGAGCAGATATTGTTATACAAAAAAAGCTCGCACTTCGCTAGGAGCAAACGCAGGCTTTTCAAAACATTCACAGATAAACCGGAACTCTCATGAAACGATTACAAAACGTATTTATCCTTTTAGCTTCTCTTATCCTAAGCGCTACTGCTTATGCATCTCCATCAGAGGGAAAACAATACACGCTTTTGGAAAAACCTTATTCGACCGAGTATCAAGTAGACAAATTCTTTTCATTGACCTGCATGCCTTGTTGGCAGATGACAGAGTTACTCAAAGATAAAGAAGGCTCTGGTGAACTGGAACTGCATCGTACTCACGTAATTTTTAACGACTCGACCTTACAAGCTGCGGGTATTTACTACACCGTGTTGGCTCAAAAGCCGGATATGTCTCATGCACTTTTGAGTGAGTTATTCTCGCTGGTTCAAACTAGAAACCCGCTGCAAGAAACGGATATCGACGCTTTTTTCAAAGAACACAACCTTGTGAAACAAGAAGACATGACTCAAGCCCAACAACAGCAATGGGCTAAATTTGTGGAAGACGCTGTATCTAAGACCGAGCAAGCGTCGATTAACAGCATTCCGAGCTTTATTATTAATGGGCGCTATATGGTGAAACTAAGAGGCCACCGCTCTATGGAAGAACTGCTCGAAACCATTCAATACCTGAGCGAGCAATAGAGTCTCACTCTTTTCTGGCACCATTCGCAAACAAAATAAAAAGCCCGACAACGACTAAGTTGTCGGGCTTTCATCAATTACTTATCTATACCACTACATTAACCGTGGCTAGTTCTACCTATATTGTCATGGCTTAGCTCTTTGTTTAGCACCGCTTCGACGTGACCAGGTGAACGAGTTGTACCAGAAATCAATCGATACATCGCAGGGATTACAAACAGAGTCACCAAGGTCGCAAAACCCATACCGAAGAAGATAACCGTACCTACAGCCACACGGCTTTCGTAACCCGCGCCTGTTGAAGTAATCAATGGGATAGCACCTGCAAGCGTAGTAAACGCCGTCATCATGATTGGACGCAAGCGTCGAGCAGAAGCATCAATGATGGCTTTTTCAAACTCAATACCGCGATCACGCAGTTGGTTAGCAAACTCAACGATCAAGATACCGTTTTTGGTTACCATACCGATCAACATGATCATACCAATCTGGCTGTAGACGTTGAGCCCCTGACTCATCACTACCAAGCCCAAGAAGCCACCAAAGATACCCATAGGTACAGTGAACATCACCACTAACGGGTTAATGAAGCTCTCGAACTGCGCCGCCAGTACCAAATACGCCACCAACATCGCTAATGCAAACACTACCAAGATGCTCGATTGGTTCTCTTTGAAGTCTTTAGACTCGCCCGAATAGCTTACCGAAATATCACCTGGTAGTTGCTCAATCGCTTGTTCATCAAGGAAATCCAGAGCTTCGCCTAACGTGTAACCTTCCATCAGATTGGCTTTAATCGTTATCGACTTCTGCTTGTTGTAGTGAGATAAACGAATCGATGATGCGACTTCTTCAATGTGAGTCAAAGTATCTAGCGTCACCAACTCACCAGACTGAGTTCGCATGTAGATTTGGCTCAAGTCATTGGCGTTGTTGAAGCTGTTTTCGTCACCACGTAAGTACACATCATACTCTTCACCACGTTCCACAAAGGTTGTCTCACTGCGACCGCCCAGCATGATTTCTAAGGTGTCGGAGATGTCAGAAACACTCACACCCAGCTCTGCCGCACGCTGCTTATCTACAGTAACCAATAGCTCTGGTGTTTTCTCTGAGTAGTCGATATCCGCGCCTTCCATTATCGGCGAATCTTCAGCTGCTTGCTTTAAGATCTCCGCCCACTTTTGCAGTTCAGAGTAATCTGAGCCACCAAGCACGAATTGTACTGGCTCACTCGACCCACCTCGGAAACCAGGCATGAATGGGAACACTCGTACATCAGGAATACCGGCTAATGACTTACGCACTTCATTCAGTGCTTCTTGCGCGGTCACGTCACGCTCATCCCAATCTTCTAGGATCATAATAACGAAGCCCGTTTGGTCACCGGCATTACCACCAAATGCTGGCGATTGAATGCTGAATGACTTCAAGAAGCCTTGACCAAGCAATGGCATTAAACGTTCTTCAACAATGTCCATGTTGGCAGACATGCGGTTGTAACTGGTTGCATCAGCCCCACGAACAAACGCAAAGATAACACCGCGGTCCTCTTGCGGAGTCAGTTGCGCTGGCACTTGCTGCATCAAACCATAACTACCACCCAGACATGCGATAATGATGATAGGAGCAGCCCAACGCCAATTTAACGCGCGGCGTAATACCGAGCGGTATCCAGATTCTAATTTGCCAAATACACCTTCAACAAACAGGTTAAAACGGTTTGGTTTCACGTTCGCTTTTAGGATCTTACTGCCTAGCACTGGCGTTAACGTCAATGCGACTAACGACGAGAAGATCACCGACATAGCAAGCAATACAGAGAACTCGGTAAATAGAAGACCAACCATGCCGTCCATGAACGAGATTGGTAAGAATACCATCACCAATACAAGCGTCGTTGCGATTACCGCGAAGCCAACCTCTCGTGTTCCTTTATAAGCCGCAAGCAGTGGCGACTCACCTCGTTCGATATGGTGGAAAATATTCTCAACCACCACGATTGCATCATCAACCACCAAACCAATCGACAGGATAAGTGCCATCAAGGTAATCAGGTTGATAGAGAAACCGAAGTAGAAAGCCGCAATAAACGACGATATCAAAGATACAGGTACCGTTACCGCAGGGATAAGCGTGGCACGAGCTTGACCGATAAAGATGTACAGTACGAGGATAACTAAGCCACCAGTGATAAAGAGTGTGCTATAAACCTCTGAAATAGAGCGATCGATGAACACGGTCGAGTCATAATCGACAGCTAAACGCGTACCATCTGGCAAGAACTTCTGAATCGCTTCCACTTCTTTGTGTACTAGATCTGCCACTTCAAGTGGGTTTGCATCTGACTGAGGCACGATTCCCATACTGACGTTAACAACGCCGTCACTCTTAAAAGTCGAGTTTTCGTTCTCTGCGCCAATGTAAACATCAGCAACATCTTTAAGATAAATCGGCGTGTTGTCAGAAGCGCGCTTGACAACTAGGTATTCAAAATCTGCCGTTTCTGTGTATGAGCGAGCGGTACGAACGGACATCACTATCGCGTCATTACGAACTTCACCACCCGGGCTCTCGATATTCTCATTGTTTAGTGCAGACGTAATATCAGATGTGGTCACACCACGCCCTGCCATTTCCGCAGGTTTTAGCTTCACGTACATGACTTTGTACAAGCCACCCGAGATATCCACCGAACTGACGCCAGAGATCAAACTAAAGCGATCAATCAACACACGCTCTGTGTAATCGGTCAACTGCGTTCGGTCCATCTCAGTAGAGCTTAGGTTGATGTAAACCGAAGCCTCACCGCTACCGTTGTTCTTGTATACAATCGGGTCATCAGCTTCGTCAGGCAAAGATCTCTGTGCACGAGCAACGGCGTCACGAACGTCACTAACACCAGTATTTAGGTCATAACCCAATTCAAAGGTAATCGTAATACGCGACATACCATTACGAGTGGTAGACTCGATCTCATCAATACCACTGATACCGGATAGTTGGTCTTCAAGATTGGAGGTTATTTGGCTCTCGATGATGGTCGCTGATGCGCCTTCGTAGCGTGTACTGATCGATACCACTGGACTTTCGATATCAGGCATCTCACGAACGGCAAGCTTACTAAAAGAGACAATACCAAACACAACCAATAGCAAACTCAATACGACAGCTGCTACTGGTCTCTTTACTGAAACGTCAGATAACAACATTAGTTAGCGCCTTCTTGTACTGTTTTCTTGGTTGCTGAGTCAGCCGGTCGATTTATAGCAAGTTCCTGAACCTGAACACCGTCACGCATGTTCACGATACCCTGAACGACAATTTTCTGGCCAATTTCGATACCCTTTTCAATCACAACTTCGTTGTCGATACGAGCACCAAGGAGGACTTCCGTTCGCGTTGCCTTATTATCTTCATCAACCACATAAACAAAACGTTTAGTACCTGAGTACTCCAGGGCTTGAACTGGAATGATTGGTGCTTCAACTGGTGGGAAGTCCATCGCTGCCGACACCAACATGCCCGGCTTTAGGTAATCATTGTTGTTATCGAAATTGATTCGAACTCGAAGGTTTAATGTCTCTGCGTTAATACGAGAATCAATACCAACCACTGAACCTGTAAATTCTATATCTCCCCATGCACTGGTGCGAGCCGTCACTTTCATGCCTTTAGATAGCTTAGAAAGGTAACGTTCAGGGATCTGAAGGTCTAACTGCATGACTGAAAGGTCATCTAGAGTTACTAGTTCAGTACCCGCTGTCACCATTTTTCCGCGGCTAAAGTCGATAAAGCCGACTGTGCCTGAGAATGGTGCGCTAATGTGAAGATCTTTTAGGTTGGCATTTGCTGCCGCCAAACGAGCATTAGCGATCTCTACATTGGTTTTCTGCGCGTCAATTTCGGTTTGCGTGATCGCGTTACGTTTTACCAAGCGTTGAAATTCCGCTAGTTTACGCTTCTCGTCTTTTAGATACGCTTGCGCTTCTGCAACTGCAGCTTTTGCCTTATCGTCATCTAACTGAACCAACATCTGACCTTTAGTCACATCTTGATTCGCTTTAATGTTGATAGAGTCAACGCGCCCTGCCACCTCAGAAGTGATCATTACTGATTGCTCAGCTTCTAGCTTTCCAACGAGAGAAAGGGATTGGCTAACTTGGTGAATATCAACCTGCTCAGTAACAACAGTGACAGTGCTTGGGCCCATGCGCTTTGCAAGTACGGCTGGAGACGACATAAGAATAGACAAGTTCAGCAGGGTTAAAACAGATTTATTTTTCATAATTATGGTCTGCAAGTAAGTTTTATAGCAATCACAGTGAGTAAGTGGTCAGAAATAGCGTAGAGAAAAAGCTTGAGAACAAGGCTGATCCTCTCAACAGGATAACTTCGATAAATAGTTATCCTACAATCAAAAATCCTAACGCAGCTGTCGAGCATTTTAATAAGCTAGAAAGACAAGTTCCTTACTACGATTGGTATTATTCTCTATAAATGAAATTAACTGTATTCTATCAACTGATGAATGCTGTAACGTCAAGAAGTGTAAATCTAGATTAAATTTCGTTTACGTTTCGTGGTGGTTTAACCAAAACAACAGCCAGACAGAAAACCAATAACCTCAAGGCGTTACCCGCCACTACGTAAACCTTAGTACAGATGTTCACTTCACGAGCAATATGCGTACTTTTCGCCATCTTTGCCCAAAAAGACAGCATTTAACACAAAACCATAAGAAAAACCCTTTACAGGTTTAACGTGTTTGCTATGATGCGCTCCGCACTTGAGAGATGCGTTGGGAAAAACATCTCTTTAGCCTATCCATTATGAGTTAGGAAAA
>NZ_JBQKUM010000019.1:0-67840 GCF_054968605.1 Pseudoalteromonas sp. G5_S1_14_S5
TACGACATACGACATACGACATACGACAAGCTTGCGCTAGCTGGGACGATAGCGCAAGCATTATTCAGAGCCGAACTATTTTCATCATAGTTAGCGCTCGAGGATCACAAACTCCATATTGTGTTTGTTTTTCTCATCCGCTTGATACGTATCGCTAAAGCTCTGCTTCCAACCTTCTCCCCAATCTGGGAATTGAGTATCACCATCAACGTCAAAATCGATATAAGTCAGGTACAGCTTGTCAGCTTTTGGTAGGCAGCTTTCATAGATTGAACCACCACCGATGATCATCACCTCTTCAATATCGCAGACTAACTCCAGAGCTTTATCAATTGAGGTAACCGTTGTCACACCATCAATTTCCAAGTTCGCATCACGGCTAATAACAATGTTCAATCGACCAGGTAGAGGACGACCGATCGAATCATAGGTTTTACGGCCCATGACTACAGGTTTACCCATCGTTGAGCGTTTGAACCATGCGAAGTCCGCAGGCAAGTGCCACGGCATCTGATTATCTTTACCTATTACACGGTTATTGGCCATTGCTGCAATCATACTGATGATCATAAATCGAAAGTCCTGTCCTTAACTGAGAGAAAGATGATGCTAGACGATAGGTCTGCGTCGGTAGAATAGCAGTCCAGGTACAGCTAAGCCAACCGCTAGCCCAGCGATAATGAACATCGATTTCAAAAAATTCTCCATCAACATCGCTAGAAGTTCGGGAGTATACCCTGCCCTATTAATCTCAACCATGGCAATCATTGCCTTGAAGGCAAATACACCCGGCACCATAGGAATCAGAGCCGCGACTGTAAATACCTTGGGATGAGCCAACAGCTTATGAGACCAATGCACACCTATGAGACCAACCACTGTTGCGGCGAAGAAGGTTGCCCATTCAATTGGAATCCCAAAGTACATCATCAAGTAACGGCTACCGTGACCGATAGAGCCGCCGAGTGCACAATAAATTAAAGCGCGTTGCGGAACGTTAAACACCAATGCGAATCCAACAGCCGGAATCGCTGCGAAAAACATATCGTTGAGTAAGCCTAAAAACAGCTCGAAGATACTCATTAGCTCGCCCACCCCCAAACACCAGATAGGCTCATCGCAGCAACAATGCCTAAGCTAGTCGCCAAAGTAAGTAAGCTTGCCATGGTAAAGCGAGCCAACCCCATATTGATGTGACCTTTGAGCATGTCTGCAACTGAATTAATCAGTGGGAAACCAGGTACGAGCATCAATACCGATGAAGCCATTACGATGGTTGGCTGGCCACCAATATTGTAGAGGACGGCTTGGGCAGAGATAGTCGTGGTAACAAAAGCTGTGATCGCAAAGTTTAACAGTGGATTAAAATGGCGATGACCAATCTCTTGCCTGACGGTCATGCCACAGGCAGAAGCAATAAAGGTCATCATGAACACCTGCCAATCACCGCCAGCAAGCCGACTAAAAGAAGCACAAGATAGGCCGATCATCACAACGACTAACCAACGGTTGTAGCGCTTAGGACTGATGTTTTGGATTTTTTTATACGCGAGTCCATAATCGATGATCCCTTTCTCCATCATGATACACACTCGCTGAATGTTAGTGATCACTTGCATATTGATACCACGATCTACGCAGCTTCGCGTGGTCGTAATACAGTGATCACTCATTACTGTCGTCACAACAAGCGCATTAGCAGACAGCGCAACCTCGACCTCATCAACTCCACAAGCAATACCAATACGGCGCATGATGTCGCCAACTAATGCGCTTTCCGCGCCGTGCGTTAATAGCATTTGCCCTGACTGAGCAACGAGCCTTGAGATCGCTCTTTGTTTTGATGCCATGACTTCCTTCCCATTGGCGTTAATACTTAAGAGGTAAATTTTGCTTTAACAATAAAACTCTGTCCATGATTTAGATACAAAAAAACCGCAATATTAATTGCGGTTTTTATCTAATAGGCTCAATTAGTCACGAACGTAGATAACGTGGCCGTCATCTTCTTCGTCGTCCCAATCATCCCAATCGTCATCATCTTCGGTAACGACATTTTTGCCGCTCATCGCATCTTTATGGTAGTCATCCCACATAAAGTCGACTTTTTCTTCTTCTGCAACTTCTTCCACTTCACGTGGTAGGTTCTCCATGAACTCACCAAGCTTAAAGCAAAGCTCTTTAGTGCCTAGCTTGTTCACTGCAGAGATCTTGAAGTACTCGTCTTCCCAACCTAAAGCATCGATGATTTCTTGAATCTTTTCGTCTGCTTCTTCTTCTGGCATTAGGTCAACTTTGTTGAACACTAACCAACGAGGTTTTTGTGCCACTTTTTCACTGTACTGCTCAAGCTCATCAATGATCGTTAGTGCATTCTGAATAGGATCAGAACCGTCGATCGGCATGATATCGATCATGTGTAGAAGAACACGACAACGCTCAAGGTGTTTCAAGAAGCGGATACCAAGACCAGCGCCATCAGCAGCGCCTTCGATCAGACCCGGGATATCGGCAACAACAAAGCTCTTCTCAGGAACCACGCTCACCACACCCAAACTTGGGATCAAGGTTGTAAACGGGTAGTCAGCTACTTTTGGTTTCGCTGCAGAAACAGAGCGGATAAAGGTAGACTTACCTGCATTTGGTAGACCAAGCATACCAACGTCAGCAAGTAGAAGAAGCTCTAAACGTAATTCACGAACTTCACCTTTAGTACCCATTGTCTTTTGACGAGGAGCGCGGTTAACAGACGATTTAAAACGTGTGTTACCAAGACCGTGCCAACCACCTTTACCAACCATTACCTTCTTGCCGTGCTCAGCAACTTCAGCAACGATTTCATTAGTATGGATATCAACAGCACGAGTACCTACAGGCACTTTTAACGTGATGTCTTTACCACGTTTACCCGTACAGTTACCACCGCGACCGTTTTCACCACGCTCTGCGCTGTAAAAACGTTGGAAACGGTAATCGATTAGTGTATTTAAGTTTTCATCAGCTTGGATGTAAACGTCACCGCCGTCACCGCCGTCACCGCCATCAGGACCACCTTTAGCGACGAACTTTTCGCGCCAAAAGCTCACTGTACCATTACCGCCATCACCGGCTTCTATTTTTACTACCGCTTCATCAACGAATTTCATTTTTTTAACTCCGCACTTACGTTGCGTTACCACTCATCAAGGAGTGATATAAATTCTAGCAGATCCGAGTTTAGATCGATCACCTAAGATCTAGGCCGACCTGCAACCAAGGAACAAATAAGGAGAGGTTCTTTGCTTTGGACTTGTTAAAGCTTAAACAAGAGCGTCTACTTTTTTATTCTCGTTATAAATAAAAAACCCTGCCGAATCGGCAGGGCTTTTGAATTCAGCTTTAAAGCTATAAATATAATCTAACTAAAGATTAAATTACTCAGCTTCGATGCTTACGAACTTACGGTTTTTAGGACCTTTAACAGCAAATTTCACTTTACCTTCAGTAAGAGCGAAAAGAGTGTGGTCTTTACCGATGCCAACGTTTGTACCAGCGTGGAACTTAGTACCACGTTGACGTACGATGATGTTACCTGCAAGAACAGATTCGCCACCGAAACGCTTAACACCAAGACGTTTGCTTTCTGAATCGCGGCCGTTATTAGTAGAACCGCCAGCTTTTTTATGTGCCATTGTTAAACTCTCCTAATACTTAAGCGTTAATGCCAGTGATTTTCACTTCTGTGAACCACTGACGGTGACCAGCTTGCTTACGAGAGTGCTTACGACGACGGAACTTAACGATTTTTACTTTATCGCCACGACCGTGTTGTACTACTTCCGCAGTAACCTTACCACCTTCAACAAGAGGTGCACCAACAGCGATTTCTTCGCCGTTAGCAACAAGAAGAACTTTATCAAATTCTACAGTTGCACCAGTTTCAACGTCTAATTTCTCTAAACGAAGAGTTTGACCTTCGCTTACTCGGTGTTGTTTGCCACCAGATTGGAAAACAGCGTACATATTTTACTCCGCTTTTTCCGCACAGCCTATGGTTGTTATTTGTACAACTCGGGTGTGCGCTAAACTAATCAATAGGGCGCAGATTCTACGGGAATCATGGCGCTATGACAAGCCATATTTTTAAAAAATTGGCGAAAACCTGTTCGCCAAAGAAAAGTGCGGCAATCATGCCCTTAAGCGATGTATTAATCAACGTTTTTTAGTGTATTATTCAACAATTAATACAACGCATAAACCTTACAGGGTCTAACCTCAGCCGGATGAACAATGGATTTTAAAGCTATCCAAACGCTTACTGCCAATGATATGGCAAAAGTGAATGAAACAATTCAAGCCCAACTTAATTCTGACGTAAGTTTAATCAACCAGCTTGGTTTTTATATCGTTAGCGGCGGTGGTAAACGCCTGCGTCCTTTGCTTACCCTTTTATCTGCTCGCGCTCTTGGTTATCAAGGTGAAGCGCATATCACCTCTGCAGCCTTTATTGAGTTTATTCATACTGCGACTCTGCTTCATGACGATGTTGTCGACGAATCAGACATGAGACGTGGTAAAGCAACCGCCAACGCAGCCTTTGGTAATGCTGCCAGTGTTTTGGTTGGTGACTTTATTTATACACGCTCATTCCAAATGATGACTACGCTAGGATCTTTAAAGATCCTCGAGTTAATGAGTAAAGCGGTAAACGTGATTGCTGAAGGTGAAGTTCAACAATTAATGAACTGCAACAACCCAGACACCACTGAAGAAAGCTACATGCAAGTTATCTACTCGAAGACAGCTCGCTTGTTTGAAGCCGCAACTCAAATTGGTGCAATTCTGACTGAGTCGTCACCAGAGATCGAAACGGCAATGCAAAACTATGGTAAATACCTAGGTACTGCATTCCAGCTGATTGATGATGTGATGGATTACACCGCAGATGATAAAGAGATGGGTAAGAACGTTGGTGACGATCTAGCAGAAGGCAAACCGACCTTGCCACTTCTATACGCCATGCACAATGGTTCTCCTGAGCAAGCAAGTATGATTCGTGAAGCGATTGAAAAAGCCAACGGTATGGACAAGCTCAACGATATTCTTGCCGCTATGGAAGAGACAGGTTCGTTAGAGTACACCACCAACAAAGCTTACGAAGAAGCTGATAAGGCGATTACTGAACTGACTGTACTGCCTGAATCCGATTATAAGCAAGCGTTGGTTACTCTTGCTCACATGGCAGTGAAGCGAACTAGCTAAGGCTGAATAGAAATACCCTAAAGTAAAAAGGAAGAGCTGCGCTCTTCCTTTTTGTTGTCTGTTGTTTGTCGATAGCTGGGTGAATGTTCAAACTAATAGTACTTGTCGCAATTTCCATGTAGTTGAGGGTTATCTTCGATCTCATCAAAGCTTACCGCTAATTGCTCTTCCGAGCCCTGCTTAGCCAACAACACCGTTTCGGCTTCTTGGTCAACTACCAAGATAGTTCCTACTCCTTGCTGACACTCTACTACTAGACCTTTACGAATTTGATTTGCTTCCATCATCATTTCCTTCACAAAGTGAACTGACACTTACTTTAATACGCACATTGAGATGAAAAGATCAAAAAAGCCGACCTATAAGGCCGGCTTTTGTTATATCTATTTGGCTAAATGAGTCGTATCTCGCTTACTTAGCGAATTCAACACCTATCTCGATATCACCATTTAGCGTTTCAAGCATGCTGTCTAGAGCATTGCGTTCGAAATCGCTCAATTCACCGTAGCTAAGAATCGCTTCTACGCCCTCTTTACCCAGCTTAACTGGTTGAGCGAAGAATGGTGCGTGATCGCCTTCACCTTCAACATATGCACACTCGATTACGTTCTCTTCACCTTGTAGTGCTTTCACTAGAGCAAGACCGAAACGACAAGCTGCTTGGCCCATAGATAGTGTTGCACTACCGCCGCCCGCTTTCGCTTCTACAACTTCAGTACCTGCATTTTGGATACGAGTCGTTAGTGCTGCGATTTCTTCATCAGTGAACTCTACACCTTCGACTTGAGAAAGAAGAGGAAGAATAGTCACACCAGAGTGGCCACCGATAACAGGAACGCGAATGTCGCCTGGATCTTTGTCTTTTAGCTCAGCAACAAAAGTTTCAGAACGAATCACATCCAGAGTAGTAACACCGAATAAACGACGTTTGTCGTATACGCCCGCTTTCTTAAGAACTTCAGCAGCGATCGGCACTGTAGTGTTTACCGGGTTAGTAATAATACCAACACAAGCTTTTGGACATACAACAGCAATCTTCTCTGCAAGAGACTTAACAATGCCAGCATTCACATTGAAAAGATCCGCACGATCCATACCAGGCTTACGAGCAACGCCCGCAGAGATAAGTACAACATCCGCACCTTCTAGTGCAGGTGTTGGATCTTCACCCGCGTAACCTTTGATCGAAACAGGTGTTGGGATGTGGCTAAGATCAGCTGCAACACCCGGAGTTACCGGTGCGATATCGTAAAGTGCAAGATCTGAACCGGCAGGTAGGCGATTCTTAAGTAGTAGGGCTAGGGCTTGACCGATGCCACCAGCGGCACCAATAACAGCTACTTTCATTGTTATTCTCCTTGAGAGCTTTCTCTTATAAATTCTTGGTAGGGTGATTCTTGAGCTAATTTAAAGTTAAAAAACTATATTAATCACAAAGTGATTACAATCAATTAACGCCAGCTTTGCGACTTCGCGCAAGTCAGTAAAACCGTGCTACACAGCAAGTTCGCATTATGGCGATAATCGACTGAAATAACAAAATAAGTCGTTGCAAATAACACATTATTCTATTAAATATTTACAGTGATATGACTAACAAATTACCGGGTTGTTTTGGCTAAAATTGAATATGTATGCGAGAATATGCAAACATCTTTGTTAATGAATAAGAATGACATATGCGCAATACAGAAAAACAAGACAACTTAGTTCGTGCTTTTAAAGCGCTACTAAAAGAAGAACGTTTTGGCTCACAAGGCGAAATTGTTGATGCTTTGAAGCATGAAGGCTTTGAAAGCATCAACCAGTCTAAAGTCTCGCGTATGTTAACTAAGTTTGGCGCGGTTCGAACTCGTAACGCAAAAATGGAGATGGTTTACTGTCTTCCTGCAGAACTGGGGGTTCCAACGGTTTCAAGCTCTTTAAGAGAGCTTGTCCTAGATATTGACCACAACAATGCGTTAGTTGTGATACACACAGGCCCTGGCGCTGCACAACTGATTGCTCGCCTACTAGACTCGTTGGGTAAATCGGAGGGCATACTGGGCGTAGTCGCAGGTGATGATACGATCTTCATTACTCCTACGTTATCCGTTACGACAAAGCAGCTGTTTGACTCAGTCTGTGAGCTATTTGAATACGCAGGATAATTGCTCATAGTTTCATAATTATCAACCGTATAAATGGATCACGAATATCTATTTGCTTCGTGATCCAAATCACATCCTAGAATATCTCCCACCACGCCCACAAAGCAGTACTAAACCATTGATTTTAAAAAACTCAGTAGCGAATTAAATACAAGATCCAGGCATCATTTGTTATATTTTTTAGCTATATCTTTTAACATTCGAGTAATTTTCTGCCAATTTTTGATATTATTCAGACACTTTTTCATCACATGGATTGAAAAAGGTGCCGTTTCCAAATAGGAAACTCCAGAAACAACTACACTTGTTTCCGGGTTAATAATGAATAAAGGAAGGGAAATTCATGGCATTTACCAAACTTATCAAAGTTGGTGCTATTGCAGCTGCTGTAATGGGCGCTGGCGCTGTTAACGCTCAAGAGTTCATCACAATTGGTACTGGTTCAGTTACGGGTGTTTACTACCCGACTGGTGGTGCGATTTGTAAACTAGTGAACAAAGGCCGCAAAGACCACAACATTCGTTGTTCTGTAGAGTCTACTGGTGGTTCAATCTACAACGTTAACACCATCCGTGCTGGTGAACTAGATTTCGGTGTTGTTCAGTCTGACTGGCAATACCATGGCTACAACGGTACAAGTAAGTTCAAAGATCAGGGCGAATACAAGAAACTTCGCGCGATGTTCTCTCTACATACAGAACCGTTCAACATCATCGCTCGTACCGATTCTGGTATCAACAATGTTGCTGACCTAGCAGGCAAGCGTGTAAACATTGGTAACCCAGGCTCGGGTGACCGTGCAACTATGGGCGTTGTAATGGACGCGATGGGTTGGACGAATGACAGCTTCAAGCTAGCCTCTGAGCTTAAAGGTTCTGAGCGTTCACAAGCACTTTGTGATAACAAGATTGACGCATTCATCTACATGGTTGGTCACCCGAACGGATCAATCAAAGAAGCAACAACATCTTGTGATGCAAAACTGGTTTCAGCAACTGGTCCACAAATCGACAAAATCGTAGCTGAAAACCCATACTACGCATACAGCACAGTTCCTGCGGGCATGTACCGTGGTACGGATGCTGACGTAAATAGCTTCGGTGTTGCAGCAACTATGGTAACCACTTCTGACGTTTCTGATGAAGTAGCATACAACGTTGCTAAGGCAGTATTTGAAAACTTTGACACTTTCAAACGCCTGCACCCAGCATTTGCTAACCTGAAGAAAGAAGACATGGTGAAAGCGGGTATCTCTATCCCTCTACATCCAGGTGCAGAAAAATACTACAAAGAAGTGGGCCTTCTAAAGTAATTCTACTTTAAGCCTACTACACCAATAAGGAGGTTGGCCCTCCTTATTGGCTTTTCACGTTTTATAAAAATAACTTAAGTGAAAAGAGCAAACCTTTAAGCTTCTCCAATTTGGCGAACTTACCTTCGTTATCAAGCCTAAGACAAAGACGAACAAAAAAACGCATTTCCCTATCGATTCACTACACTAGATAGGAAAGAAATAACGTCTCGATGTTCGTAAGAAAGGCAGACCATCAATAATAAGGATAAAGTACATGACGCAGACAACATCACCGTCTCCAGATGTGCAAGAAATGGTGGCACAATCAGACACTGGTGCGCGTAGCCCTCGCGGTATCCAAGGCCGTATTTTATGGTTTGTGCCTCTATGTTGGTCACTGTTCCAACTTTGGTATGCATCTCCGCTGCCGTTCATTTTTAACTTCGGAATTTTAAACGACACCGAAGCTCGAGCAATTCACCTTACCTTTGCTATTTTCCTAGCATTTACCGCTTATCCAGCTATGAAGAACTCGCCACGGGACTACATCCCAGCAGTCGACTGGATATTAGCGCTTGCAGGTAGTTTTTCAGCTTCTTATATCTATATTTTCTATACAGAGCTTGCTGGCCGTTCAGGTGCTCCAACAACATTCGATATTGTTGCCGCTGTATTTGGTATGGTTCTACTGCTTGAAGCAACACGACGCGCTTTAGGTCCACCTCTTATGGTTGTGGCAGCAGTATTCCTACTTTACACCTTTGGTGGCCCACACATGCCAGATGTTATCGCCCACAAAGGTGCGAGTCTGAACAAGGCAATGTCGCACTTGTGGCTAACAACAGAAGGTGTATTCGGTGTCGCTCTGGGCGTTTCAACGTCATTCGTATTCATGTTTGTACTGTTCGGTGCAATGCTTGAACGTGCGGGTGCAGGTGCTTACTTCATCAAGGTCGCATTCTCTCTACTTGGCCACATGAAAGGCGGTCCTGCGAAAGCAGCCGTTGTTGCATCAGGCTTATCTGGCCTTGTTTCTGGCTCTTCGATTGCTAACGTGGTAACCACTGGTACCTTCACTATTCCACTGATGAAACGTGTTGGTTTCCCTGGTACAAAAGCAGGCGCGGTAGAGGTTGCGGCTTCAACCAATGGTCAGCTTACACCGCCTATCATGGGTGCTGCGGCATTCCTAATGGTAGAATATGTAGGTATCTCATATGTAGAAGTAATCAAAGCGGCACTACTACCAGCTCTTATCTCTTACGTCGCTCTGATTTACATTGTTCACCTAGAAGCATGCAAAGCAGGCATGACTGGCCTACCTCGTCGTCACACGCCAACTATTGTACAAAGCCTACTCTCTTTCACAGGGACCATTTTAGGTCTGTGTGTTATCAGTGCCGCGGTTTACTACGGTGTGGGTTGGACGAAAGATGCCTTTGGCGAAGCAGCAACACCAATCGTTACTGTTGCTCTGTTGATTGCTTATATCGCTCTTGTTCGCGTTTCTGCTAAATACTCAGCAGAAGGCGGTATGGAGATCGATGCGGATCTAAAAGAAGTTCCGGATCCAGGCCCAACGATTAAATCAGGTTTACACTTCCTACTACCTATCGTCGTACTAGTTTGGTGTCTGACAGTTGAACGGTTCTCACCAGGCTTATCTGCATTCTGGGCAACAGTGTTCATGATCTTTATCTTGATCACCCAGCGTCCTTTAATGACTTTGATGAACAAATCAGACGATCTTGCAGAACAAACCAAAGCTGGTTTCGTTGATCTGGCTGAAAGCTTGGTGTCAGGTGCACGTAACATGATCGGTATCGGTGTGGCGACAGCGGCGGCTGGTACTGTTGTAGGTGTGGTGACGCTGACGGGTATCGGTCTTGTAATGACTGACTTCGTTGAGTTTATCTCAGGCGGTAGCATTATCCTTATGCTGCTATTCACTGCGGTAATCAGCTTGATCCTAGGTATGGGCTTGCCAACCACAGCAAACTACATCGTTGTATCGACATTGATGGCACCAGTAATTGTGACCCTAGGTGCAGCACACGGTCTTATCATCCCACTGATTGCGGTGCACTTATTCGTGTTCTACTTCGGTATTCTTGCGGATGATACGCCTCCGGTAGGTCTTGCGGCCTTTGCTGCAGCGGCAATTGCCAAATCAGACCCAATTCGAACTGGTATCCAAGGCTTCACCTACGATATCCGTACTGCCATCTTGCCATTCATGTTCATCTTCAATACTCAGCTACTGCTGATGGGCATTGATTCTTGGTGGCACTTAGCGCTAACTATCTTCTCATCTGTAACTGCGGTACTTATCTTCGCAGCTGCAACACAAGGTTGGTGGTTCACTAAGAACAAGTGGTGGGAAACGGTACTGCTGATTGCATTAACCTTCACTTTCTTCCGCCCGGGCTTCTGGTGGGACATGATTTACCCAGAGAAAGTTCTTTCACCTGGAGCTGAGATTGCTCAAATCACAGAAAAACTGGATGTGGGACAATCACTTGAACTAAGAGTGGGTGGAGAAAACTTAGAAGGTGACTATTCTGAAAAGACTGTTCGCCTACCGTTTGAAGACTCTGCGACCTCAAGTGAAGATCGTATTGCCTCTATGGGTCTAATGCTGACAGAATCAGAAGGCAAGATGATTGTTGATATGGTTGAGTTCGGTAGCCCAGCAGAAGCAGCTGGTATTGATTTCGATTGGGAAATCAAATCCGTTATCCAAGATGCAGATCGACCAATGAAAGAGTGGGTATTCTTACCAGCTCTTATCATTTTGATTGGTTTAGCGATGAATCAAAGAAGACGTGCTCGTAAGGATGAGATTAGCGCGTAATGGATAAGGCTGAGTAGTACTTAGCGCTATTTGGCTTTATTACATGGAAAGGATAATTACAGTGCTAAGTGAGAACTTGGCACTGATTAAAAAGAGACAAATACATGTATAAACAAATCCTTGTTCCTGTTGACCTTAATGACAAAGGCTTTTCTAATAAGGCAGTCGAGCTGGCGGTATGGCACGCAAAACACAGCAATGCTGAAATCCACATTCTGAACGTACTACCAGGCATTCACATGTCGATGGTGGCATCTTACTTCCCGAAAGATGCTGCGAATCAAATGAAGCTGGATGTTAAAAATCAGCTGAAAGAGTTCGCCGACAAACACATCGACGATGAAGTGGTTTACAAAGTTCATGTTGCTGAGGGTAAAACCTACGCGACGATTCTTGATTACGCAGAAAAGCTTGGCGCTGACCTTATTGTAATCCCTAGCCATAAGCGTTCAAAAATCGACAAAGTGGTACTTGGCTCGGTTGCAAGCAAAGTAGTTCAGAACTCACCAATAAATGTATTGGTAGTTAAACCGCAAGGTTAAGTCATTTAGTCGATATACAATTTAAAAAGGTTGGCCTACACGCCAACCTTTTTTGTTTTTAACTCATGCTACATAGCTTTAGAGTCAGTTCACTATGTTTTTCGGACGACCCGCAATAAAGCCATCAATATTATCCATTAAGATATCAGACAGTTTTTGAATAGAGCTGTCACTACCCCACGCTACATGTGGTGTGAGTAGCAAGTTTGGCAAATGGCTATTGGCCAACAGTGGATTTGAGTTGTCGGCTGGCTCTTGAGTAAACACATCCATGCCCGCTCCAGCAATGTGATTGTTCTTCAGAGCTTCAATCAAGGCCTGTTCATCTACTAGACCTCCGCGCCCGGTATTGATTAAGACTGCGCTCGGTTTCATCATTGTGAGCTCTCTCTCTGAAATTAAATTTTGGGTCGCATCAGTCAACGGGCAATGCAGGCTGATCGCATCCGCTTGCTGTAATACCGTATCAAAAGGCAGATACCCTTCTCGACAAGAATCCGCCCCTTTCCGTTCAGCAAACATAACCTTCATACCGATTGCTTTGGCTAATATTGCGGTGGCTTGACCTAAACTGCCACCGCCCATTAAACCCAATGTACTACCAGCCACATCTTGAATCGGATAAGTAAAGAAACAGAACTGCTTGTCCGTTTGCCACTCGCCCGCCTCAATATCTTTATGATAGCCAACAAGGTTTCGTTTAAGTGCAAACAGCATTGCGATGACATGTTCAGGAACCGATTGAGTTGCGTAGCCTTGCACGTTTGTCACTGCAATGTTTTTAGATTTGCAGTATTCCACATCGACATTATTGACACCGGTCGCTGAAACTGCGATCAACTTGAGTTTTTTCGCACCAGCGAGATTCGACTCATTGAGCACTACCTTGTTAGTGATCACCACATCAGCTTCTTCAACTCGCTCCGATACTTGCTCAGGAGCAGTGAAGTCATGCTCTACCCATTCATGCTCAAAACTCAGTGGTTTTAAATGAATTTGAGACGGGATGGTCGCTCTGTCGAGAAACACAACTTTCAACGTTGGCATTCTTCTTCCTTGGTTAAACCTATGAATCCATCCATTTTAAGCTTTTAGCTTACTGTAGTCTGGAAGCTCAGGCGCAATTTCAAAGTGCTGTTCGATTTGTGGAGATGCTTGAGGATAAAAGTCACAGGGAACAAAGGCTTTGAACAGCTGATTATTTGCTGGATGATAAAAGCTCAGCTCACACGCATGTAAAGCTAGCCTCTCACTGTACTCAAATGCTTCTGGTGTTGCGTAAAACTCATCGCCTACAATAGGTGCGCCTATTTCCATGCAGTGCACTCTCAATTGGTGAGAACGCCCGGTAATTGGAAGTAACTTCAGTAAAGTCGTTTGGGGTTCTTGCTGTTCTACCACATAACGAGTCAGTGATGGTTTACCGTCTTCAAAACAGACTTTCTGCTTCGGGCGATTTGGCCAATCACAGATGAGTGGTAGATCGATCACACCTTCTTTGTGCTCAACCGCTCCCCATACGCGTGCGTAATACAGTTTGTGCGTCAGGCGATATTGGAACTGCTTCTTCAAGTGACGTTCTGCAGGTTTATGCTTAGCCAACAACATCAAGCCTGAGGTCGACATATCCAAACGGTGCACCACTTGAATATCAGTGAACTCCTCCACCAAACGACTCCACATGCTGTCGTAATGCTCTGGCAACCTACCCGGTACTGAAAGTAACCCCGCAGGCTTGTTCACCACCAAAATATCACCATCTTGATAAACAATATCAATCCAAGGTTCGCGTGGTGGTGTGTACTGCTCTAGCGCCATTAAAGCCTCTTATTTACTAGTGAAAAAATAATTCACAGTTAATTCGTTTATTAATAAATACAATCTTTAATATTTTTGTACATAAAAGTTGACGATTTTACAAAACATGGTATTGATAGGGTAACGGAAAATAACAAGTCAACATCAAAGGAACAATGATGGACAGTACGGTTAAAACAACCACAACAAAAACCTCAGCTCCCCTATCCAGTTTAATCAAGTCTCTTGGCCCAGGTATTATGATGGCCGCTGCTGCTGTCGGCGGTTCACACTTAGTCGCCTCAACTAAAGCTGGAGCCATCTATGGTTGGCAACTGGCAGCTCTAATCATTCTAGTAAACCTATTCAAGTACCCATTCTTTCGTGCCGGTATCCAATACACGCTTGGTACAGGACAAAGCTTGGTTGAGGGTTACTCAAACCTAGGCCGCCCTTACCTAGTGATCTTTTCGATACTGAGTGCTATTTCAGCCGTCGTAAACACAGCCGCACTTCTGCTGTTTAGTGCGAGTTTGCTTAGCTACTTCATTCCTTTTGAGTTAGCAACCAGCACGCTTTGTATGATCGTACTTGCGACCTGCTTGATCATCTTATTTACAGGGCATTACCGTGCTCTGGACACCCTTTCAAAAACGATCATGGCGATCCTAACGATCACCACTCTGGCCGCCGTCGCAATCGCTATTGGCTCACCTGTCGAACCGGATGCTGCTTTTGTCCCTCCATCACCTTGGTCATTGGCTGCTATTGGTTTTATCGTGGTGACCATGGGTTGGATGCCTGCCCCTATCGAGATTTCAAGCATCACTTCTATGTGGCTAAAAAGCCAAAAAGAGAAGCAAGAAGTCACAGCTCAATCTGCCTTATTCGATTTCAACGTCGGCTACATTGGTACTGCATTGCTTGCGTTAGTGTTTGTCGCTTTGGGTGCCCTCGTACTTCACGGTTCAGGCGTAGAACTGTCTCGATCTGGTGTGGGCTTTACTCACCAGTTAGTTGGTATTTACGCGTCGACCATTGGCGAATGGTCGCGCCCACTCATCGCCATTATCGCTTTCTTCTGTATCTTTGGTAGCACGATTACGGTTATCGACGGCTACTCTCGTGTACTTGCTGAATCACAACGTCTGTTACTCAACAAAGAGTCGAGCCCGCGCATGCTGCAAGGTTGGATCATCATTGTCTCTATCGCTGCACTCGCGATTGTGATGTTCTTTAGCGCAGCGTTGATGCCTATGCTAGATTTCGCAATGGTACTTGCTTTCGCTACGACGCCGTTCTTCGCTCTGCTTAACTTCACCTTGGTGAACAAAGCTAAGCTTCCAGAAGCGCTAGCCATTGGCAGCAAACTAAAATGGTTGTCTGTCGCAGGCCTAGTTTACTTGTTCGGTTTCTTGGCAGTATTTGTTTGGTGGAAATGGTTGATGTAACTATCCAATCATCACCATCTACAAACTCGAGATAAAAATAAGGCCTTCATGATGAAGGCCTTATTTGTTGTTCACTGACTAGCTGATGTTAGTTATGAGAAACCACAATCAGGCGTAGCGAGTCTAGTTGAACCTGAGCTTTGCTGATATAGCCTGTCAGTTCGTTAATCTGAGCTTCGATCACTTCTAGCTCTTCATCACGAATATTTGGGTTCACCGCTTTCAATGCTTGTAGACGCTCTAATTCACCATTCAGGTTTGTCTGCATATCTCTTTGCGCTTGCTGACGCACTTCTTCCACTTTAGGAAGAACTTGTGCCTCACCCGCTTCGATTAGCTTGTGAATTTCGCCTTGTACCGAGTTAACTAACTTACTTGCTAGATGACGGTTCACCGGGCTCAACTGGCGGTTAAAGCTATCAAATTCAACCTGAGCAGATAGGTCGTTACCACGGCCATCCATCATCAAACGAATCGGAGTCTTAGGTAAGAACTGGCTGAGACCACTGCGTTTTGGTGCTTGTGCATCCACCAGGTAAACTAATTCAAGCAAGATCGTGCCGACCGGTAGCGCTTTGTTCTTAAGTAGTGATACCGCAGAAGTACCCACCCCTTCGCTAAGTAGTAAATCAATACCACCTTGAATCATTGGGTGTTCCCAGCTAATGAAGTTCATGTCTTCACGAGAAAGTGCGGTATCACGGTCGAATGTGATAGTTGCACCTTCATAAGGTAAGCCTGGGTAGCTTGGTACCATCATGTGCTCAGATGGCGTTACGACTAACGCATTTTCACCTTTGTCGTCTTGGTTCAAACCAATGGTGTCAAACAAGCTCAACGCAAAAGTAACTAGGTTAGTGTCGCCATCGGTTGATGCGATCTTCTGTGCAATCTCGTGCGCTTTGTCGCCGCCGTTTGAGTGCATCTCTAGTAGGCGATCTCGGCCTTTTTCTAGATCCGCTTTTAGGCTTTGGTTTAGCTTAGCTGATTCTTCGATCACTTCATCAAGCTGTTCTGTGTTACCAGAAGCCAGCATTTCAATAAGCACGTCTGAATACTTGTCATAAACCGTGCGACCAGTTGGGCAAGTTTCCGCAAATGCATTCAAGCCTTCATCAAACCAACGCGCCAGGATCGCTTGTGATGTACCTTTCAGATAAGGAACATGAATATCGATATCACGCTGTTGACCGATACGATCCAAACGACCAATGCGTTGCTCAAGCAAGTCTGGGTTGAATGGAAGGTCAAACATCACTAATTGATTAGCAAACTGGAAGTTACGGCCCTCAGAACCGATTTCACTACAGATAAGAACCTGAGCACCGCCCTCTTCTTGAGCAAAATAAGCCGCTGCTTTATCACGCTCTAGAATCGACATGCCTTCGTGGAATACAGTTGCACGTACACCTTCACGCTCACGCAGTGCCTGTTCTAATTGAAGCGCCGTACTTGCACGCGATGCGATCACTAGGATCTTTTCGCTACGCTTGTCTTGGATCTTTTCAATCAGCCAGTTAACACGTGAATCGAACTGCCACCAGCTTGAGTCTTCACCTTCAAACTCTTGGAAGATCTCTTCTGGATAAAGCATCTTCATCGCACGAGCTTCTGGTGCCATCTTGCCACCGATCATGCCTGATACACGCATCGACGTGGTGTACTGCGTTGGAATATCCATCGGCAGTAAGTTCACGTTACGTTTAGGGAAGCCTTTGATAGCAGCACGTGTGTTTCTAAATAGAACGCGACCAGTACCATGGCGATCCATAAGGTTATCAATCAGTTCTTGGCGAGCTAATGCTTGCTCTTCTTCGCTGCTGTCACCTTCGATAACACGGAACAGAGGCTCAACATCTTGTTCAGAAAGCAGTTCCGTAATCTGATTCTTCGCGCTGTCTTCAAGCTTCACGCCTGAGAACAGTGCGGTAACAGCATCAGCAACCGGTGCATATTGATCTTCTTCTTCAACAAACGCTTCGTAATCGTAGAAACGGTCAGGGTCCAGTAGACGCAGACGTGCAAAGTGACTCTCACGGCCCAGTTGCTCAGGGGTCGCAGTAAGCAAAAGCACACCAGAAGTATTTTCTGCCAAGCCTTCTACCACTTGGTATTCACGGCTTGGTTTGTCTTGGCTCCACTCAAGGTGGTGCGCTTCATCGACAACCAATAGATCCCACTCACCTTCAAGTGCTTGCTCATAGCGCTTGCGGCTCTTACGTAAGAAATCTAACGAACACAGAACGTATTGCTGAGTATCAAATGGATTATCTGATTCTGCAAAGGCTTCAATACAACGCTCTTCATCAAAGATAGAAAAGTGCAGATTGAAACGACGCATCATCTCAACTAGCCATTGGTGTTGTAGTGTTTCAGGTACCACAATCAGAATACGTTCCGCACGACCAGACAACACCTGCTGGTGAATGATCATACCCGCTTCGATGGTTTTACCTAGACCAACTTCATCAGCTAATAAAACACGTGGCGCATGACGACGCCCCACTTCATGAGCGATGTACAACTGGTGAGGAATTAGGCCAGCACGCATGCCACACAAGCCACGCATGGGGCTCTTGTGCTGTTGGTATTGATTACTTAGTGCACGGTAACGCAACACAAAATTATCCATACGGTCGATTTGACCTGCGTACAGTTTGTCTTGTGGCTTATTAAAACGAATCTGATTGCTTAAGAAGATTTCACGCAGAGTCACTTCTGATTCTTGAGTATCTTCACGTGTACCTAAGTAGGTCAGCAGCCCTTTATCTTCGATTACTTCTTCGACAGATAGAGACCAACCTTCTTGGCATTCGATGACATCGCCTACATTAAACGTTACTCGGGTTACGGGAGCATCCGTACGTGCATACACACGGTTTTCTTCTGATGCTGCAAACATTAGTGTTACTGTGCGAGCATCCATTGCTACAACGGTACCTAAACCTAAATCGCTCTCCGTATCGCTTATCCAGCGTTGCCCCAAAGCAAATGTCATGAATCGACTACCTCAATATTATAGTTGGAATTTGACCTTTTTAACTGATATTTGAAACAAGAACCTTACCGCTCTTGAACTAAAAATATAGCCAAAAATGCCTAGTTTGCAGCCACTTTTTAAGTGCGCTCTAGATAATAAATATCTCGAGAAAATGGTGCAGAAAAAGGTCGCTAATCTTACTCGATGCTGTGATTTAGGTCACGCCTAAAGGAGATGATTTCATGCTTTTTTTCTGTTTTCGCCAATGCAATCAAACTGTCAAAAAAACATGGTTAACCTATTGGTCGTAGATTGCTGGCGTTAGTGAACACGCCATGTTCACCGATCACAATATGGCAATATTTCTCTCGTTGAACTTTAGGTGAGCAGTTGACTATCACCAGAATGAGAGACTAACCTTTAAGTGAGCTTAATCTACGTTCAATCGATGCAAAGCAAGCCGTACGCGGCAAGGAGATGCTATGGGCGAGACCAACCGGAAGCTATTTGTTTTAGACACCAATATCCTACTTCACGAACCCTTCGCTATATTTTCTTTCCAAGAGCACGATGTCGTTATCCCCATGACAGTGCTAGAGGAACTAGACAGAATCAAAGACAGTAAGAGGGACGTTGCAAGAGATGCAAGAATTGCGATTCGAACTCTCGAAGATTTATTCAGGGAAGCCACACCAGACCAAATCTCGGAAGGTATCCCTTTTACTAAAGACATCAAGGCCTCAGGCAGTATCTCAATACTCGCCGATTACGAACTTCAAGAGAGCATCAAAGCCTTTGCCGACGACAAGGCTGGCGATAATCGAATTCTCAACGCTGTACTTTACCTTCAAAATAAACGCGCGCCACGCGAAGTGGTTCTCATCACCAAAGACATCAACATGCGTTTACGTGCAAAAGGGGCGGGCGTACGTTTCGTTGAAGATTATCAAACCGACCAACTCATCGATGATATCCAATACCTCACTAAAGGTTTCCAACAACTTGAGGGGGAATTTTGGGATGGTATCGACAATGTAGAAAGTAAAACTCTAGCTGGCAAAACCTTCCATACGCTAGCAAGAGAGCCTTTCGAACCCACCTTCCTTAATCAATATGTGATTGATGAAGAGAGTGACTTTGCAGCAAGAATTGAAGAGATTGATACCGAAACCGTCACACTCAGAGACTTAAGCCGTGAACGCTTAATGAATCGCAGAGCCTGGGACATCACACCCAAGAATATTTATCAGGGTATGGCAATTGATGCGCTCCTCGACCCAGATATTGACCTGGTGATCCTAACTGGCGCGGCCGGTAGTGGTAAAACACTGCTCGCCATGGCCGCAGCGCTTGAGCAAACTATAGAACGCAAACAGTTCGATAAGATCATCGTAACCCGAAACACGCCTGACATTGGTGAGTCTATTGGTTTCCTTCCGGGTACTGAGGAAGAAAAGATGCTGCCTTGGTTGGCTGCCGTGACCGACACACTGGAAGCGCTGCACAAAAATGACCACTGCACCGAAGGGTCACTGAAGTACATCTGTGATAAAGCCAATATCCAGTTTAAATCGATCAACTTCATGCGCGGCCGTTCCATCCAAAATGCGTTTGTGCTTCTCGATGAGTGTCAGAACCTCACCGCATCACAAATCAAAACCATCATCACCCGTTGTGGTGAAGGGACCAAGATTGTCTGCTCAGGTAACCTAGCGCAGATAGATTCTTCTTACTTAACCCCTGTTACTTCAGGTTTAACCTACATGGTTGAGCGTTTTAAAAACTTCGAAGGCAGTGCCAATATCCACCTCAATGGTGTGGTACGTAGCCGACTGGCAGAGTTTGCCGAAGAGAACATGTAATCCTTTTTGCTATTACTCACCCTCCTTTAAAAACAAAAAGCGCCTCACAATGGAGGCGCTTTTCAACTCTATCTTTGTGCTAACGTTGCTGCAGCAGGCCTGATTTACTCAGTACCACCAACCGTTAACGAATCTAGCTTCAATGTTGGTTGACCAACACCTACAGGCACACTTTGACCAGCCTTACCACACACACCCACACCACGGTCGATGCTTAGATCATTACCCACCATAGACACTTGCTGCATCGCTTCAATACCAGAGCCGATCAACGTTGCACCCTTCACTGGGTGAGTGATCTTACCGTTTTCAATCATGTAAGCTTCAGAAGCCGAGAACACAAACTTACCAGACGTAATATCAACCTGACCGCCGCCGAAGTTTGGTGCATAAATACCTTTATCTACTGTCGCGATGATCTCTTCAGGTGTGTGTTCACCCGGTAGCATGTATGTGTTCGTCATACGTGGCATTGGAAGGTGCGCATAAGACTCACGACGACCGTTACCTGTTGGTGCAACACCCATTAGACGAGCATTCAGCTTGTCTTGCATGTAACCTTTTAAGATGCCGTTTTCGATCAACGTGTTGTACTGACCGTTAACACCTTCATCATCCACGTTCAATGAACCACGAAGGTCAGTCAATGTACCGTCATCGATAATCGTACATAGGCTTGAAGTCACCTGTTCACCAACTTTACCAGAGAATACTGAAGACTCTTTACGGTTGAAGTCGCCCTCTAAACCGTGACCTACCGCTTCGTGTAGTAAAACGCCCGGCCAGCCAGAACCAAGAACCACAGGCATTGCACCAGCAGGCGCAGCAACTGCTTCAAGGTTAACAAGCGCTTGGCGAATCGCTTCATCAGCAAATTGGTAAGCAACTTGAGTACCTTTGTCATCACTTAGGAAGAAGTCGTAACCAAAACGGCCACCACCACCAGCACTACCACGCTCACGGCGATCGCCTTTCTGCGCAAGTACACTGATTGATAGACGAACAAGCGGACGAATATCGCCAGCGTAAGTGCCATCCGTCGCAGCAACCAGCATCTGCTCATGCACACCACTTAGGCTTACCGATACTTCAGTAACCATAGGTTCCTTAGTACGAATGTAAGCGTCCAGTGACTTAAGAAGTTCTGTTTTTTGCTGTTTTTCCCAGCTTGCTAAAGGGTTTACTGCATCATAGTAGGTTTGGTTAGCGTTGCGTTTGAAGGCTTGTACCTTACCGTTTTGACCTTGCTTCGCGATACCACGAGCTGCAATCGCACTTTGCTTTAGACCATCGAGTTGAATTTGGTCAGAATAAGCAAAGCCAGTCTTTTCGCCAGATACTGCACGAACACCCACACCGCAATCGATATTGAAAGAGCCGTCTTTGATGATGCTGTCTTCTAGCACTAAAGATTCGTGCCAGCTTGACTGAAAGTAGATATCAGCATAATCAATTTGGCGGGTAGCAATGCTCGCCAATGTATCTGCGATATTTTGCTCCGTAAGCCCTGTTGGGTTCAGTAGCGCTTCTTCAATTTGATTAATGCTCATAGATGGCTCTTGTTTGTAATTAAAATTGATTGGTAAATCGAGTGTGTTGTGTGATTGGCATATTTTGCCTAATGGATTCACAACTGGATGTGTCTATCTCGACTACCATACTTTTAGGATCTTGGTCTAACTGTGCGACCACTCTTCCCCAGGGATCAACCACCATAGAGTGTCCCCATGTTTCTCTTTGGCAAGGATGCTTACCACCTTGCCCTACCGCAACAATCCACGATTGTGTTTCGATTGCCCGGCATCTTAACAGTGCTTCCCAATGCGCCTGACCGGTTACTGCAGTAAACGCGGCTGGTACCACTATGATCTGCGCGCCTTGCTTGCGTAACTCTGAATACAAGTGAGGAAAGCGCACATCATAACAAATACTTAAACCTAAGTGACCAAAAGGCGTTTCCGTTGTCACAACTCGGTTACCCGAAGTGAAAATATCAGACTCTCGATAACACTTGTGGGCATCGGCGACGTCCACATCGAACATGTGTAGCTTGTCATAGTGAGCCACTAAGCTGCCAAAGTCATCAATCACCAGGGTCGTAGTAGTGACACCCTTCGCTGTGCTTATCGGCATACTGCCCACAATGATCCAAATGCGATGAAGCTTGGCTAACTCAGCCAGTTTCTTCTGCAATGGGCCATCATTCAATAGCTCGGCATACTGGTGATAATCCGCTTTGCTACCGAATACCAATGCATTCTCTGGACACAAAACCCATTTAGCCCCTAACACTTTACACTTGGCTACCTCTTTGGCGAGATAATCCAGGTTACTGTCAGGGTCAGGGCCCGAAGTCATTTGAATCAAACCAACACAATCCATGTGCACTGCTTCTCCACTCATTATGATTCAGAAATTACTATTTATCTGTATATTAGGCCTTACTTTTACTCAGCCAACTTTCTTAGGTTTTCTGGAAGTTGGAACTCACCAGAGCTACGTGAAAGCTCGCTTACCGTTGGTGAATCCAGCGGACCTTTCACTGAGTAATTAACCTGAGTAAAGACCTCAACAACCGGTGAAATAACCGTAGTTACCGCCAACACATACAATGCTGTTTGAGGCGTTACCGCAAACGCTGTTAGCACTGGAATACCCGATGTGATATCTGGCGTAAAGTTTACTTCAGCATCTACCTGACGAGTATTTAGGTTAGCGATACCTTTGATCTTCATCTCTCCCGCCACGGCATCCATGTTCAGGTCATTGGTCAGGAAGATACCATTTTGAATCTTACCCGTGCCTGTAATGCTGTTAAATGCCATGCCTTTATCAAACACATCAGAGAAATCGAGCTGCATCTTACGAATGATCGAATCTAAGCTAAACAAGCCAAGCAGACGAGCCGCCCCGCTCACATCTGAGATAATACCTTTACCAAACTTGGTTTTTACGTCGCCATCCAGAGTATCCATTTTGATACCCCAAGGTGAACCGTCCCAGTCAAGTTGAGCTTCCAGCTCAAATGGTGCTTTTTGAATGCCCGACGTGATACCAAAGCGCTCCATCAACTCACTGTTGTTTTCACCTTCAACGTCAACTTTCAGCGATGAATGACTCTTGTCACCATTCAATTCCCACCAGCCACTGACATCCGCTTTGTTGCCGCCGCTGCGTACCTGAATTTTCTTCCAAGCAAGGCGGTTTTCTTCTCTCGCTAGCTCAACATCCACCTTGCCAACTTTATAGCCTTGTAGCCAGAAGTCGTTCAGGGTTAGCTTGAGGTTCGGCATCACATCATGAATCTTTCTATCCAACTCAGAGATCAGCGGTGCTTCTTGCTCTTTGCGTTGCAGCAATGGTTCTTGCTTTGATTTGTCGCTCCATTCTGGAACAAACAGATGCAAGCGATCCAACGACACGGTTAAATCACAAGGAGGCAGATAATTAATATCCCCTTCTAACTCTTGGCTCGATACTTCCATTTGCCAAGCTTGTTTACTCTTGCGTGCACTAAAATCAACATCATTCCAAGAAATACCACCAAGAATCAGCTCTTTACTTTCAAAAGTCACACGGCTTGGAGCCGGAATAGTTGGTGTGTTCATTTGGTTTAGAACAGCAGTTGATGGCTGTACTGGCTCCATGATCACCGAAAGCCAATCATCAGCATTAAACTTATCAGTACGAATCAATGCATGGTGCCCAACCACAGGGCTAATCTTATAGCCACCTCGACCTAATACTAGGTTGGTCGCGGTTAGATCAGGCACATCACCCGTGATATCAATTTCAGCTTGGTACTTAGTATTCGGCAACTGCAAACGTGCAGTAATCGCTTCTTGGTTACCCGATGCTTGTAGCCTCGCAGAGCCACTCTCTAATGACTTCTTCGCCAATGGGTATGGATAGTCACTTGCCAGATACTTAAGATCAGACTGTAAATCCAATTGGTAAGTAAAGCCGATGTCATTCAATTGGATATCTATCTCGCTTTGCCATTGTGCGTGACCAGATAGGCGACTCAGCCACTGCTCACCAATGTAAGGCTCTAAAGGCTTCACATCCCAGTCGCCTAGCACATCGATATCAACAGCGTAGCCAGGACCATCATTCTGCCCTTTGAAATCAATAGAGATACCTTGTTTAAGTAAGTCTGCCGCCAAACCATTTGCAGTCACCACATCATTATCAAACTCTATCCGACCCGTGGTGTTTTCTAACACCATTGGTGGCGCTTCAATTTCAACATGGTTGCCGCTTAGGTCAGCGTAACCCCACGCTCTGGCTTCTTTATCAGAGTCGAATGGGATATTAAGCTGGAATTCAGAAGAGACATCACCGCTCACTTGAAGTGCGGTTAACGCAGCGCCCACCGAGTCAACCAGTGGCGAAGCTGTCATGTAATCACGCACCGCATTGCCTGACGCGGTGGCCTTAGCTTCTATCTCGATATGACCGCCTTCACCCAAGTAAGGAATACGACCTGTGATTCGATCGGCAGTCACATCCATTAGTTGTGCAGAGCGAGAATCGAGATGCATTGCATCATTCTCAAAAAACAGATCAAGTTGCAGGTCTGTGATCAATGGCCATGCGGTATCAAAGCTAAATTTAGCGTCCTCTAATCGAGCCCAAACTTGAAAAATACCATCGTGATTGGTGTACGGATAGTTATCTAATTGACCGTGCCACAGCAACTTCACCGTGTCAGCCTTACCTGCCTGAATCGCGGTGGAAAGGTAATCCGTCAACTCTTGACCAAGTGCTAAGGTCGGTAGATAACGCCATGTTTCACCGACGTTATAAGCATCTACTTCACCGTAAAATGATAAGAAAGGGCTTGAATCTTTAGGGAAATCTAAGCGAAATGCACCGAGCACCTGTAGATCTGGCGTGGCTGCCGTGACTTTATCAGACCAAAGCTTCCAGCCGTTCTCATCTTGCTGCCACACAATGTCAACCTGACCTTGTTTGATGTTTAAAGGTGCTTGGAAAACATCGCCATACGTGAATACATCGTCAATAATATATAAGCTGGCTTTTGCTTCTGTCATAGAGCCGAACACGCTACCAGAAACTTGGCTAAAGCCCGGTACTAAATCCCACTGCTCGATCGCAAAATCAGAAAAACTAGCCGAGTAACGTAAGCTCTCAATACCAGACTCCATCGATAGACGAATATCAGACACCGTCCCGCCCGGAGACAGCACATTTATCATCTTGGTTGACTCTTCTGAGTCTGGCAGCAGCTTAATCAGCGGTGTAATTGTAGAAACATCGAGCTCGGAGACGTTAAGCTGCCAAGGGCCTTGTTGCCACTTAAATACCACATCGAGTTCAGGCCACGGCGTGTCATCGGTTCTTAAATTAAGTGAGTGACCATTAACTTGCCAGCCTTCATCAATCGGAGACAACTTAAAAACGCCTGATTCAAACATCAGGTCATGCTTACCATCTTCGTTCCAGGTCAACTCTGAAGGCAGCACTTCGACATAGGCGCTTACTGGCTTGCTATTACGTAGCGTAAGCCAGCTATTTAAGCTCACGGTCCCCTTTTCAATGCCAGACTCAGCCTGTATGAAACGGGTTAACCAAGGTTTAATGGAGATGCTATCAGCGCTGACATAAAACTCACCCGTAACATCCGTCAGTGAGCCATCATCAATAAAGTTAGCACTTACTGATAAAGAGTTGAGGTTAGCGTCTTTGATACTTACTACGCCCTCTGCCAGATGGTGTTTACCTGAGTTCTGCCACTTTAAAGTTTCGATATCAAGCTGACGCTCTTCATCAGAGACAGCACGATAAAAGATGGTAGAATCTTTCGCGGTGAAATCAACCAGTGTCTTTAGCAGCAGGTTATCCAGCTCATTCATTAATCGCTTAGAGGAGCCAGAATTTTTAGGTTTATCTGTCTCGTTTTGCCCAGCAAACAGGTCAATAGATCGGATATCAAGATACATCTGGTTCATAACCAGATCGGCTACAACCGGACGCATTTGAACGAGTGATTGAATCAAGTCGAACTCGACTTCAACACGCTCAACAGAGAAGGTCACATCTTCTGCATTAGGAAGGCTAGCTTTTACACCTTGCAGCGCGATGGAGGGGTGAGTGTTACGCCAAAAACCGCCTACGTCTTGAATAGAAAACTCAAAACCAGAATGTTGATTTACCCAAAGCTCAATTTCAGATTGATACTTATTTAAATTGGGTAAGGCTACACGCAGTGTAGTAACAGCAATGGCTAGCGTTACTAAGAGAGTAACCACTAACCATAAGCATGCACGTAGAATCAGAGTAACGCTTGAGCTCACAAAATTTCCATTACATCATAACAACATCAAACTGCTCTTGTATGTACAGAGGCTCAGCCTGGATTTTAACTTGTTTACCAATAAACACTTCAAGCTCAGCAAGCGCATGAGACTCATCGCCTTCTAGCGCTTCAGCAACCGCTGCAGCAGCATAAACCACAAACTTGTCAGCGTCGTAGGCACGATTGACACGAGTGATCTCTCGAAGTATCTCATAACAAACGGTTTCAACTGTCTTCACGCTGCCACGGCCTTCACAAGCAGGACAACTCGAACACAGAATATGCTCAATGCTTTCACGAGTGCGCTTACGCGTCATCTCTACTAAACCAAGCTGTGTAAAGCCATTAATGTTGGTCTTTACACGATCTTTGTCTAGCGCACTTTCTAGGGAAGTTAGTACTCGCTTACGATGGTCTTCCGACAGCATATCGATAAAGTCGATAATGATGATGCCACCTAAGTTACGCAAACGCAGTTGACGAGCAATCGCTTGTGTCGCCTCTACATTGGTGTTGAATATCGTCTCTTCTAGGTTACGACGACCAACAAACGCGCCGGTGTTAATATCAACCGTAGTCATCGCTTCCGTTTGGTCGATGATCAGATAGCCACCAGACTTGAGCTCGACTTTACGCTCCAGAGAGCGCTGAATTTCGTTCTCAGTATCGTACATATCAAAGATAGGCTTATCACCTTCATACAGCTCAAGCTTATCAGTCAGCTCTGGCACGTATTCAGAAGTAAACTCTTTAAGGTTTTCATACTCAAGGCGAGAATCGACCTGAATCTTGCTCAGTTCCGTTCCTACAAAATCACGCAAGATACGCTGACTTAAACACAACTCACCGTACAAACGAGTACGCGCTTTATGCTTGCCACGACGTTCCAATACCTTAAGCCATAAGCGCTTCAAGAATGCCGCATCTTGTGCGAGCTCGTTCGAATCAGCGCCTTCTGCAGCAGTACGGATAATAAAGCCACCATGTTCATCACAGTAATGAGAGACGACCTTCTTGAGGCGATTACGCTCGGATTCGCTATCGATACGTTGAGAAACACCAACGTGACTCGCCCCCGGCATAAACACGAGGTAACGAGATGGCAGAGTGATATCAGTGGTTAGGCGGGCACCTTTGGTACCAAGCGGATCTTTTACGACTTGAACCACAATGTCTTGCCCTTGACGAACAAGCTCTGAAATATCGCGAACCTGAAATTGCTTCTTTTCATTTTCAGCGACACATTCAGTGTGTGGGACAATATCAGAGGCGTGTAGAAAAGCTGCTTTTTCAAGACCGATATCCACAAACGCAGCCTGCATTCCCGGAAGAACACGACTAACGCGACCTTTATAGATATTTCCTACGATTCCGCGTCGAGCGTCTCGTTCGATATGGATCTCTTGAAGAGTTCCCCCTTCAATCATGGCCACGCGAGTTTCACTCGGGGTCACGTTCAGCAACAATTCAGCACTCATGGTGCACCTCAGATTAGTAATTATAAGAATTCTTGCAGTAGCTGGTCCGTTTCAAATAAAGGTAAGCCGACAACGGCGTAATAACTACCTTCGATTCGGGTGACAAAACGCCCACCCAAACCTTGGATCCCATAGCTACCGGCTTTATCGCATGGCTCCCCTGTTTGCCAGTATTGTTCTATTTCTTTTTCACTGAGGGGTTTAAACCATACGTCGGTAATAACGATTTCTGTTTTTTTTTTTTCTTTTGAAACCACTGAAACAGCCGTCATCACTTGGTGGCGTCCATTCGCTAATTGAGTCAGCATACGCTTAGAGTCAGAAAAATCAGCGGGTTTCTCAAGTACTTGCCCTTGGCTCACCACTACAGTATCAGAGCCAAGAACCACTGTTTCAGAATCAAGAGAAATAACATCAGAACCAAGCACTACAGTATCAGAATCAGACGCTACATGCTGCTTTTCAGAAGGATTCGTTGTTAATAAAGACAACGCAGCTAGAGCTTTATCTAAAGATAGCCGCTTAACGTACTCTTCGGCGGTTTCTTGAGTGTGTTTACACTCTTCAACATCGGTCACTAAGACAGAAAACTCATAACCGAGTTGAGATAGTAATTCTCTGCGGCGCGGCGAACCGGATGCCAAAACTAAATGTTTCTTTTCCATCGTCACGCTACCTCACATGCCAATGGCGACGTACGCGTCTCATCAACAAGAACATCCAAGGCCAAAGTATACAGTTTATCAATGCACTCCATAATGATAATGGATTGAAGACAACATCTTGAATCAAATATTCGCCGAAAAATACCAGTACCTCAAACAATACCGTTAACGCCGCAATGATCATGGCTTGTTGCCACAACGCCATATTACGAATTACGAGGAAGTTTAACGCAACAATGTACATCACTATTGCCATCATCATGCCCCGAATACCTAATGTCGAACCAATCAAAAGATCCCACAACAGGCCCAGAATCAAAGCACTGCCTACGTTAACACGATGAGGTAAAGCCAGAACCCAGTAACAAGTCACCAGCAGTAACCAAGAAGGTCTGAACAGGTCTAAACTACCCGGCCATGGAATGGTTTGCAGAATAAGCGCGATCAATAATGAACAGCCAATTACTGCCTTGCTTCTTAAAACGCTATTGGCCATTTTCATCCTCTAACATTGCTTGCTCTATGTTGGATTGATCGGTCTGTTTCTGTTTGTTTTCGTCAGGCCACACAAGCAGCAGATATCTAAGCTTATCAAATTCAACCACAGGGTCCGCTTTGATTAGCGCAAACTCACGTTTCGGATCGTAATCAACCTTAGAAACGTAAGCGACTGGGTAACCTTCTGGATAAACACCACCAAGGCCTGACGTTACTAAGAGATCTTCTTCCTGAATGTCAGTACTGGTTGGAATATGCTCTAGCTGGATTTCGTCAAGCATGCCATTACCAGAAGCAATCACACGGATATCGTTACGGATAACTTGGACGGGAATCGCATTGTTTGCATCCGTCAGTAGCAAGACTCGGCTATTGTGAGCCGCAACAAAAGTCACTTGACCAACAATACCTTTCTCGTTGATCACCGGCTGTCCTTCATACACTCCATCAATATGACCTTTATCGATCACGACTTGATGACGGTATGGAGAGGTATTAACGGCCATAACTTCAGTAACGACTTTCTTTTCATCGCGGATAAACGGAGAGCCTAATAGCTTACGAAGGCGCTTATTTTCTTCTTGATATTGCTCAAGCAAAATAAGCTCGCTCTTCAGTCGCAAGACTTCTCGCTTCATATTATGGTTTGATTCGATCAGTCCTTTACGAGTGCTAAAACGGTCGTATACACCGTCAAACATCGTACGAGGTAGGTTAGCTGCATATTGAATTGGGGCAACCATGCTGTTCAATAGATAGCGGACATTTGAGAAAGTATCTAAACGACTATCAGCCAGCATAAGGCTGGCTGATAAAATTACAGCAAAAAACAGGCGCAATTGTAGAGAGGGACCTCTACCAAAAATTGGCTTCATTCTATATTTGATCCTAGATCTACATTTGATCCTATAGATAAGGTCCTAGGCTCTTTACATAAAACTAGATAATCAAAGAGCCTAACACTAGATATTATTCTTCGCTGAACAGATCGCCGCCGTGCATATCGATCATCTCTAGGGCTTTACCGCCACCTAGAGCAACACACGTTAATGGCTCTTCTGCAACAACAACAGGAATACCTGTCTCTTCTGTTAGCAGGCGATCAAGATCTTTAAGCAGTGCACCACCACCTGTTAGTACCATACCGTTTTCTGAGATATCAGAAGCAAGCTCTGGTGGACACTGTTCAAGTGCAACCATTACTGCAGATACGATACCAGATAGAGGTTCTTGAAGTGCTTCAAGGATCTCATTTGAATTTAGGCTAAAGCTACGAGGCACACCTTCAGCAAGGTTACGACCGCGAACTTCGATTTCTTCGACTTCATCGCCAGGGTAAGCTGAACCGATTTCGTGTTTGATCTTCTCTGCCGTCGCTTCACCAATCAAGCTGCCGTAGTTACGACGAACGTAGTTGATGATCGCTTCATCAAAACGGTCACCACCGATACGTACAGAAGATGAGTAAACCACACCGTTTAGAGAGATAACCGCAACTTCAGTAGTACCACCACCGATATCCACAACCATTGAACCCGTTGGCTCAGATACGCGTAGGCCAGCACCAATCGCTGCCGCCATTGGCTCATCGATTAGGTAAACTTCACGAGCGCCAGCACCCAATGCAGATTCACGGATAGCACGACGCTCAACTTGCGTTGAACCACAAGGTACACAAACCAAAACGCGAGGACTTGGTTTAAGCACACTGTTGTCATGCACTTGTTTAATGAAGTGCTGAAGCATTTTTTCCGTTACGTAGAAATCAGCAATTACGCCATCTTTCATTGGACGGATCGCTGAGATATTACCAGGCGTACGACCAAGCATTTGCTTAGCAGCGTGGCCAACAGCAGCGACACTTTTTGCAGAACCCACACGATCTTGGCGAATAGCTACAACTGAAGGCTCATCAAGAACAATGCCTTGGCCTTTTACATATATAAGGGTATTGGCAGTACCTAAGTCAATCGATAGGTCGTTTGAAAACATGCCACGAAGTTTTTTAAACATATTCTTCGCTCATCCTGCAAGAATTAGAAGACAAAAATTGCACTAAATGTACCAATGCCTTGCAGTCACGGCAAGGCATTGAAGTATAAACATGGACTGAAATCCGCAATTTCTTACAGATTCCTAACTTAACCATCAAAAATTATATTATTACTGACCTGTTAAGCCACTTTCACCACGATAGATCACTCGATCGTTAGCGCGGTAGATACCAAATATAAGCCGAACAACAAGTAATACTAGTTTGGTTCACTCCACCAGATCACGCGATCGCTGCCTCGATAAATACCAAATTGCGCTATACCTGAAACAGTGCCCGCGCCGCTCAAATCTGGGTTCAGCCAAGATAAACCATGTTTATTTAAGTCAAGTTCAGTCTCAATTAAACCTATATCTCCGGCACCTGGCGCTGAAAAGTCAATCCAAGACTCCCCCTTCTCAAACTGAGTATCCTGAGCATCCTGAGCATCCTTTAAACTTGCCTTGACCTCCGGAGGGTTTGGTACCCCTGATGCCACCACGGTGTAGTCATCTGAAATAAAGTCAAAGCGATTGATAGAAACCAAATCGGTACATGAGTCATCTACATTAGTCTCAAAACGTCCCTTTTCAAGATGCTGAACTTCAATACGTTGTCGAGTCGGTGATACCTCCGGACCATAGGTATCATGAATGAGTAAACGTCCCCACCGCAGTTCCATATCCTGATCAATATCTGAAAACGAATACGAGAGACAATCACTGGAAGAATTGCTGTCCGAAGTTTTGAAACACACATTATCTGAATCCATCAAATCACTTGCAGTAAGGGCCAAACTAAAATCAGCCTCAAACGGCTCTACTGGCGGTTCACTTTTCACGTAGCGCAAACGCTCAGTATCACTTAAATACACGCGACCTGATGCAGACTCAGCTGTCGTCCCACCATTACCCTCAAATACTATACTCCGGCCATTGAAATCTTTGTAATTGCGGCCGGTCCACGACGTCGAGTAACGCCACCACTCCTTATGGTAGTAGTTATTAGTTAAAGTCCCCTTTACCGATTTAGGTTCTAGATAGAGCTCAGGTACTTGTTCATAAGTAAAATTTTGACCGATATAACTAAACTTCAAGTCAGGATCATTATCGCTCGAGCAAAACGCATCCAAGTTTGGTACCGAGCTTGAGTCAACGACCGAAAAATATGCTGGATAAAAACGTCCAATATTGGCGCTTAAAGCAGCAGGAATCGTGTGATAATAACTGCCTAAGTAAGTACTAGGAGGCGTCACCTTGATTGAAAATACGCCCACTTCAGAGATGCTTGCTGGCACCGCTTTTGTCTCTCCTGGCGAAAGCAATACACTGCCTGGATTTGTAATGGGTTTATCAGAGCTATCATATAAAACAAGCTCTCCGATCTCCTTCCCGCTAGGAGCTACCAAAAGATGTTCGAATCCAACATTGTCACTATAATTGGGGGTCGGAATTGCACCTCGGGTTGAGTTAGAGCCACTCATTGCCTTAACTTCAATATCAAACTGCTCTCCAGCTTTAGCAAAGGTTGAACAGTTTAAATTGGCACTCGCACACGCTCCCACTTGATTGGCACTATTTTTCGCGCTAACAACAAGTCTCTGTGGGAAGCTAACAAACTCTCCATCACCTTCAACAACTAGGCCCTGATCTCCTGCACTAGGCTGACCAGTGTATTTAGCGTTTAATTGAAGTTTACCCGCATCAGGGTAATCTAATTGCAGTTGAGCTTCTCCATTAGCGTCAAACTGGACATAAATTGGTGTTGCGGTCGATTCCGTATTACCTATCTCCCTATCTGCAATTTTTACTTTGGGCGCTCCCACTATATTACTTGCCGTTGGTGACTCGTAGGTGCTCCAAAAAGCAATACTTTTACTTTCACTGGCAAAGCCCGGGCCACAACGCCCCCCCGCTTGAAGCGTTGCAATGGTAGGTAAATTAGCAATTTTATCACTGACGGCAAGATCAAAACCGTTGCTGGTGAACTGCAATCCACAGTTACGAACACTAAACTCTGAACCCGCTTTACTGCATAAAGTTTTGGCAAAAGGCTTAGTGGTTGGTGAAGATCCAGTCACTCCTAACGTGATACTTCCTATCTGTTTTTTTCGTATATCAAAGCTCGCGCTCCCGCCACTAAAAGTAACGACGTTGCCACCAACCCATCCACCATCATTTAGAGTCGCCGGTGCGAGGTGAGCGGTCACCGAATCGGTATATCTCGAACTACAGTCTGCATCCAAGCAAGCTTCAATCAACACACTTTCCGCATTGCAAGTCAGCTCTTGACCGGAATGGGTTAACCTAAAGTGATCAATTTGCTTCCCTACCGGACGTGAATCCAAAGCACATACCTGCAGGTTGTCGATTTCATGAATGTTAGTCAAATCTCCCGTTGATCCGGTTATCGATAATAGGAAATCATTAGGGATTGCAGATTGACTGTATTGATTATTCAATACATCAATAGGCCCGACAATGGAACTCCAGTCACCACTGCCAATTTTACGGAAGATCTCAGCATACGACTGTTCATTCAGCCGAGAATCAATGACAATTTTATAACGGTGATTGGCTCCATTATTATCATCAACTGAAGGGGTTAAACACTCACCACTTGAAGACTTTGTACCATCCTCACATGCTCCCGCAAGATATTGATAACCCGTTTCTCCACTACCTGAGCCCCGCAAAGCGACACTTTGTCTGCGTCGCCCTGGCTTTTCACCGCTCCCCCCTTCATTCGAGTAGTTCCCATATTCATCAATGCCAATACCAAGCCAGCCCCCCGCAAAACCCGGCTCTCCGCTTTTAAAACCATACCCCAACGGCCCACCAAATGCTCCCGGAATAGGGGTTATAGTGGCATCGGAAAGAACAATGGCAATACCGTCAGCACCGTCACCACCATACGCGTAGTGATCAAATTCAATTTCCACTAAATTATCTTTTGCAGGAAATAACCTCTGATAAGTCGAAGCCGTCGACTGGTCTCTTTTGGCTTCAGTAAATCTAAGACGATTATTTATGACTTGAGGAGTAAACGGTCCTTTACTTCGAGAAGTAACCCATAGATTAGAAAGGTTGCCACTATTGAAATCATCGGTAAAGCATTGAAGGACAGGAGTGTCTGAACACTGATGCCTTTGAGCCATCAACTCTTCGATTTCGCTCTTGGAAAGTGCTTTTTCGAAAAGTTGAATCTCATCAATGAAGCCATCAAACGCCCTACCTGGGTAGTTTTGGTCTTGGCCAATCTGAAGCGAATCGTTATTCGTTACTATATTTTCAACATCTTCAAGTCTTCCTTCACTGCTAGCATCAATAAATAGTCTTGCCACTTCATTGTTTTGGTTATAGCGGACAGTGATAAAACTCCATTGATTCAACGGTAGTGATTTTGTACTCGTTATTGATTTTTGACCATCTTCATCTTCCCACCACCAAAACACTTTTCCTTGCGAGTTAATATGAAACTCATAATTGGAGTCTTTAGATAAAATAGTATGCAGGCCAGAGCTCGGGTAACTCACAGGACGAACCCAAGCTGATATGGTGAAGGAGCCATTCATATCTAAAAGAGCAGTGTCTGCAATTTCAATAAACTGATTCGCGTTATTATCAAACACGCCATAGCCACAGGTGCCAAGTGAACTTATCGTTGGAAGTGCAGGGGTAGTTGATGCTGTATTCAGACCATTGAATGCTGTTCCGTGATGCCGATTTCCAGAACTATCGACCACTTCATTACTATTACCATTCCAGCTTGCTTCATCCAGATGATAAAGTGCAACAGGGTCAGGAAGCGTAATGCCTGAACTGCATGCATCTTTTGGAACCGTTTGATATAGGCAAGTTCCGTCAACCGTGCTGCCAGTGTTAACAAATACCTTTCCTCTGTCTTGCGGCCCTGCGGTAACATCACCGACAACATGAGTTGCCTCTCCAAGTACTATGTTGTTCTCGGTACTCTCAATATCACCCGCTATATTGGAGATCGTTGAAGATACGTCGGTCCCATTGCTTAAGCGATTAATATTAATTGCTTGCTTTGCTTTAATATTGTCGGCCACATTAGTATTGACCAATCGAATTGATTGATCGCGGCTCACCACCTCACCGCCGACGGCACTGCTTGTATTAGTTGCGTAAGTGCCATTACTCAACACATTAATGTTGACAGAAAGCTTCGCGTCTACTTCATCCGTTATATTAGCATTCAGAATTCGAATTGAACTGTCACTACTTTTTACTTTTCCTCCAACGCTAACGTGACTATTAGACACGTACGAACCATTACTTAACGTATTAATATTAATAGATTGTTTTGCCTCTACATCACCCTCGATCTGTGCATCGACGACTCGAATAGAGCTATCGTAACTTTTAATCTTTCCTTCTATAATCGATGCTCGTGATGCAGCAAACGAACCATTACTCCGCACATTAATATTCACTGACTGTTTAGCGACTACGTCGCCACGCACATCCGTATTTATCATTCGAATGCTGCTATCTGAACTTATTACTTTGCCGAGTATGAATGAATAGTGATTGCTGTTATGGCTGCCGTTCGCGAATTCATTAATAACTATAGATTGTTTAGCTTCCGCGGCACCATAAATGGTTGTGTCAATAATCCTTAAATGTCCACCTGTACTTTTTACAGATATCCCGCTAAAACTTGGATAACCAATAATATTATCTTCGAAATAGATGCTATTTTTGACTTCTAGTGTGGATGTCTTATAAGCAATAAGGATATCGCCTTTTTGCAGGGACAGTGAGCCATTACACTTATACTTACTATTGTTAATGGACCAATCACCACTACAAGGGGGTAATGGATACTGTTTAGGCGAATTGTAGCTTGTTAGATAGTAATACGCGGCTGCGGATTGAAATGAAACCAGTAGCAATGCTGACAATATAAAAATTCTAGCTATCATCACGAAGTCCTACTTGAATAACTCTTTGTAATATCCACTGCCCAAAAGTACATTGCCCTGTCGAAACTAATTGACGAACTACCTCGCCATTATCCATTACTCCGATTCCATTACACTCGATTGTTACAGAACATTGCTCCAAACCAGCACCATTGTAGTTAATTGTTTGAGGTTTACCTAAATGGCAGCTTCCTTCTGTCGTGGTTTGATAAAAGCGGCTAATTTCTATTTGTGCACCAGATCGCGCAGCCATTTCAGCCCTCGATCCTATGACTGAAGCAAGAAGTTGCTCACTTCCTCGCTCTTGATTACGATTAGCAACAAGCGCAGCCAACCCTATCACTACCACTAGCATAAAAATGACCAGCATCAGCCCGCTACCTTGTTGTTTACGGCGTGTTGTAGACAAGCGCATCATCATCAAACCTCATCACCTCACCATTGCTGGTCAAGGTCAACTCTATTTTTACTAAACCATTTCTTTGCAACTGCGCCGCTTGCGCTAAGAAATGGCCACCCAATAGACTATCAACCAAAAACACCCCTGAACCCAATGACGTGTCTCCCGGCTCTAAGGTTCGGTCCATACTATAGCCATCATATCGCCGTAGCTCATCTCCTACTATGCAAAACGCAACCGGCTGAGAATAAACATAAAAACGATTTGCTGGAGAGTTATTAGCAAACTTAGTGGCTGAAGCAAGCTCAATATCGATCATTGTGGAAGAGTCTGCTGGTGAGAAATCAATATCACGATCGAGCACGGCCACTTGGCTGTCAGTCGGGGAGAGCTTGCCTCTAAGCTGAGCATTAGAGGTCGGATAAACCGCGATCCGATCGCCCTTCTTACCGGCATCCGTAAAAGGCAGAGCTCTCAAAGTATGACTTGGAGAGAGAGTAGGTAAATTAGTATAAATACCGCTATTTACTATGGGAAAGAACTCAACACAACGTCCACTTGAATTGGTGACCACACTGTTGGGGACGGCTTCACGAATCTCACGCCGCAATCTCTCTGTAGCAAAGCGACCTTGTTGAATTAATGAATTTCGCGCTTCAACATCAGAATATAGCGTAAGAGACAGACGTATCACTTCTCCAACAAATAACCCAACGATGCCCAGTAGCGTAATAGATAGCACCATTTCTATGAGGGTAAAACCTCGAACCTTATTCAAAAGTTCCCCTTAATCGCTGAGATTGGATACTCTTGACCTTGACGATCGGTAATGATGACATTGATACGCTTATAGTGCGTCGCGATTGCAGAGGTTTGCCCTAGCATGGTTCCAGAATCATCGACGTCGTAAAACACTTCAATCTTGACTGTGTAATCGGTGTAGCTTGTATGCATTCCTTGCAGCACATTATCAAGCACATCTGTCACATCCCCCGTCAAGCCATTAAAATCATCCACATCATTAAAAGCGGCTTTAGCGGAAAAATTTTCACCACTATCAGGCCCCAAATCTTTGGGTAAAGTGCACGACTCTGTATCATCAACCAATTTAGGGATACAGTTAGGTAAACCACCGTAAGGGCTTGATTTGTTGTCAAAATTACGACCCAGTATTTCGTCCATAACGGCGCGTCCTAGCTCTGTTGCTTTAACCGCAGCCGCCTGATCGACACTTTGCTTGCCCAGAGGAAACAAGGAGACCGTCACCCCCGTGATAGCGATGGCCAGAATCGTCATCACGATAACCATTTCAATTAACGTGAAGCCTCTGAGTTTAGCAATCATTAATCCCCCCTTGGGTATTAACACAAATCGACAGCGACATACCCGACTGAGGTTGAACGGTTAATCGACATTGACCACTACTGGTCGCACATTGCTTTGGGCGGCCTAGGCTATCAAAGTCGATAAACGGAGAACCATCCGCTGACGTCAACAAGACCGTGGCATCATAAGCTGACATATCGACAAAACTGCTGTCTGATTTATTTAGATCAGAGCCGCACTTCGAGTTCTGAGCTTCTTTCACTTGACCTACTTGGTTTTGCGCGACACCCCATCGATTACACAGCTCGCTGCGATGCATCGCTCGCAGCTGAGTCAAGCGAAGAGAAGAGATGAGTTCACTCTTGATCATATGACGATCAAAAGAACGGGCACCAAAGTAACGGCTAGCAGCGTATGTGGACAGTATCGCCAGTAAAAGCATGACAGTGATCAGCTCTACCAGAGTAAAGCCTTTGGATGTGGGGCTGTTATCCATCATGATCCTCTAACTGCCTAGCAAATACTGATTATACAAGATAACGAAGTTTACGATCTTATGTATATGAATAGTTGTAACACTTATGTGTTTTAGATAGAAAAAAGGCCAGCAGGTGCTGGCCTTCGAATCTAAATTATTACAGTTATTGACATGCACCAGCCGTAGCATTAGTACCAGTAGAGCTAACTACACGAGCGGTAGCTTGTGCTGAAGAAGTCGCTGAAGTGTAACGAACACATTGAGTGGTAAAGCCTTGAAAGCCATAATCAACTGTCCCACCAGCACTAACAGAGCCATCAGCAAGATATACGAAGCCATCCATATCTATTGCTGCAGCGATACCTGCAGAGGTAGCTGTTGGGTAACCCCAAATAGTCTGGACGCCTTCAACATCGACAGGCGTGCTTGAAGTTTCTCTGCCTTCAATAGAAGCTTTACCAAATACGATCCCTGAAGCGCCATTCATTGCTCCAGCTAAGCCTTGAAGTGCTGACTCTTTCGCATCATCTTGCAGGTTTAGGAAACGGGGTGCTGCTGTTACAGCAAGAATACCCAGAATAACAATTACCACCACGAGTTCGATTAGGGTGAAACCGCCTTGTCTTTTCATAGTTAAGCTCTCTCTATGTTTGATTTTACGCAGACTTACTGCAAAGTTACGGTCACACGACCAGTTTTAATTTCGTAAACAAATTGGTGCTTGGTACTGCCTTCTAACTGAACGTAGGTACAGGTTGCAGCACCTGAATTCGCTTGCGCTGAATATTTGTAGTTTGAGTTGTTCGCGACATCTGCAATGGGACCTACTTTCGGTGGGTTTTGCAGTAAGTTTTCCATCAACTCAGAACATGTTTTATCTGAAATCGCTTGTGGCGCGGCACCTGAATTATTGTTCAGAGTCCATGGGTAGCCGTCTCGGAAGCCAGTATCAAGGTTACTACTGCTCTTCGAACGGGTTAACCAAAAATCAACACCATCGTAATTGACGGTGTTGTACCTTTCTGCAACGATCGTCTCTGAGGGCCTCGCTTGTGCTTCCCACTGTGCTCTCGCCGACAAAACGGCGGTTGCAAAACCACCAGCGACACCTTCAATACTGGATTTCTTGGCTTCATCCGTGACATCGAGAAAACGAGGTAACGCAGCGACCGCCAATAGACCCACCACAACGATCACAATCACTAACTCGACAAGGGAGAAACCCTTTTGATTTTTAAGCACTTCTACCTACTCACCTTATTATCATTAAGCATTATACATTGATGAAATCTTAACACCACACAAAATACGTCAAAATATCTACAAAGCCAAAATATTGGCTCTCACACTAAATCTTTCATTCTTTAGCAGGATATCTATATGATATTTATCGCCATAATGATAAACACAGTGAAACTGCATGTTATCACTTTGGTCTTCAACCCTTGGCGAGTCTAACCCCAGAATGCTCTTCGGTGGATACAATTGATCCAGCCAATAATGACAGTCTACCTTCGAGCCAAGAATCGGCATTACCCAGCCTGTTCTGCTGTAGCTTTTGGGAGATTCAGAGTCACTTGGTTGTTTTGCGCCTTTTAACAAATAGTGTTGTTTGAATAGATTTGCTTGCTCAAGGATACGCTTACTCGCCACAATAAATGCCGTGTTGGTCGCTTCCTCTTCGACGGATTCCCATACAGAAAACAGCCCCATAATCAACAAAAGAATAACCACAGTCCAAATAACAAAACGTGAGCGTTGTAGGGTATTTAGCATTCCTTAACCTTTAATCGCATTCAGCATTCCCCACATCGGTAAGAAAATACCGAGAGCAAGAATCAACACCATGCCTGCCACTATGGTTAACAAGATCGGTTCAATTCTGGCGGTTAAAGTTTTCAGGTCATAGTCGACTTCTCGATCATAATAGTCCGCGACTTCAAGCAATAATTCATCGATACGCCCAGTCTCTTCCCCCACCGAGATCATTTGAATGACCAAAGGTGTGAAAATTTCACTGTTAATTGCCGTCGATGAAATCGTGCTTCCTGCTTCGATAGCCGATTTCATGGCTAGCACCCGCAGCTCTAAGAAGCGGTTATCCAAGGCTTCAGCCGATAGCGCTAAAGATTGATTGAGCGGCACACCTGCTTTCAGCATCAACGCAAAGGTACGCGAAAAACGTGACAGCAATGCTCGGTTCACGACCCCACCAATGACAGGTATCTTTAAACGAACTCTGTCCCACTTCTCCAGGCCTTTATCCGTCTTTACCCAAGCTTTAAACGCAAAGATAAAACCAAAGATCACACCGAGCATGATTTCCCAGTAATTCACAAAGAACTCAGACATACCGATTAAGACACGGGTCGCTAATGGCAAATCGACACCAAACCGTGCGAACATGCTAGAGAATTGTGGAATCACCTTGATGTTTAGTATGAACATCGCGATCAAGATAAAGCTGATCACGAAGGTTGGGTAACGCATCGCGGTCTTGATTCTCTTGCGGGTCTCGACTTCTTGTTCGTAGTAACCCGCCAATTGCAGCAAGGCCAGATCAAGACGACCGGTATTTTCACCAACCCCTATCATAGAGACAAACAGCGGGCTAAACACTTTAGGGTGCATCTGCATCGATGCCGCCAGTCCACGACCATTGGTTAACTCTGCAACCACCTCTTCAAGCGCAGCTTTCAACTGTTTATTCTCACAGTTTTGGGCCAGGCCTTTCATCGACCTTAATAGCGGAACCCCTGCTTTGGTTAAGCTGTATAACTGACGGCAGAACAGCACTAGGACCTCAAGTGGGACACTTGGTGAGAATAGAGCAGAGACATCCATATCCAAGACGGAACCACCACTTTTCCCAAGCTTAATCGAGGTTGGGATAATCCCCTTACTCATCAAACTTTCCGCGGCAAGATCTTCGTTATTCGCGTCTAATTGGCCACTGACTTGGCTGCCATCAGAGCTGCGTCCTACATAACGATACGTTGGCATAACACTCTACCCCTATAAATAAATTGGGTCGGTTGAGCCAGACGCGTCACCTTCGCCGAGGTTCATTATCTCGTCAAGGCTCACAACACCTCGCAAAGCCAACTCCATCGCTGAGGCCAGTAACGGTTTGTAATTTTCAGACTGTCTTGCGGTTTGAGCAAAACCTACCGCATCGTTAGCTCTCAAAGCATCCATCATGTTGTGCTCAAGCTCCAACATTTCGAATACACCGATACGCCCACGATAGCCGGTTAAGTTGCAGTTCTGACAACCACGCCCTTTCATGAAAGGCACGTCGATCTGATTAGGGAAACGAACACTCAACCATTGTTTGCGCGCTTCGTCCAACTCATCATCAACTTTACAGTCGGTACACACTTTACGAACTAATCGCTGTGCCACAACCGCACGAACCGCACTCGCGACTAAGTAACCCGGCGCGCCCATATCCATCATACGCAGTGCACTGTCTACCGCATCATTGGTGTGAAGAGTACTTAGCACTAAGTGACCGGTAAGGGCTGCTCTCAAACCAATCTCAACGGTTTCTTGGTCACGCATCTCACCAATAAGGATGATATCGGGATCCTGTCGAAGGAAAGTTCTGAGGATAGTAGAGAAGTCGAGGTTGATCTTAGGGTTTACCTGAACTTGGTTCACACGAGGAAGACGATATTCCACCGGATCTTCCGCAGTAATGATCTTTTTAGTCGGCTCGTTTAATTCGCTTAACGCGCCATAAAGAGTGGTTGTTTTACCTGAGCCCGTAGGGCCAGTAACGAGTATCATTCCATGAGGGCGACGCAATTGTTTACGAAGGCGAACCAGCAGATCACTCGGTATGCCCGACGCTTCCAATTTACGTAAGCCAGCAGATTGGTTGAGCAGACGCATAACCACAGATTCACCGTGCTGTACTGGCATGGTCGACATACGAATATCAACAGATTGACCTTTGGCTCTAATATTAAAGCGACCATCTTGAGGAAGACGTTTCTCTGAGATATCCAGGTTTGCCATCAGCTTTAAACGCAATATCAACGCTGGTGCGATATTGACTTCGTTTAATAGAGTTTCATGCAGCACGCCATCAATACGTTGGCGAATACGTAAAACATTGGCCTCCGGCTCTATATGGATATCGGAAGCATCAACTTGAATCGCATCTTCAAACAATGAGTTAATCAGCTTTACCACTGTCACTTCATCACTGTCGTCCTCTGCAATATCAAAATCAAAGGCTTCACTAACTTGATGCTCAGCATGAAGCTGCTCAGCAAATGAAGCGATCTCTTTCGTCCTACGATAGTAGCGATCAAACCCATCGACCAGTTGCCTTTCAGGCGCGATAACAAACTCAAGTATGTAATCGCCTAATTGACCAAGCAGCGATTCTTGGGCAAACAGATCCGCAGGGTCACTCATCGCCACACGTAGAGTCTCACCTTGACGACCAATGACTAAAGCTCGAAGGCGGCGAGCATGTACTTCAGGTAAGAGCTGTACCGCTTCAATATCAACGTTCGCTCGGCTTAAATCAATAAGAGGAATAGCAAGCTGTTGGGATAGAAAGCTCAACATCTGCTGTTCAGATAAGAAACCAAGTTCGATCAAGGTATCACCGAGCTTACGACCACTACTCTTTTGAGAGGCAAGTGCTTGATCAACATGGGCCTCGGTGATGATGCCTTCTTCAACAAGCAAATCACCAAGCCTTTTTCTTAATCTAATCTGCATGGCTGCTCTCCTCTAAAGCACTGATTATTTTCAATCGGTCACGCACAAAGCTTTGTGATTGAGATGAGATACCGACTCGAGTTAACGCACCTTGGTATGATTGTTTGGCTGCAGCAAAATCTAACTGTCGCTCCTGCTGTATCGCTAAACCTAGCCACCAGCGGGCGTTCTCAGAATCGATCTCGACTAGCTTTTGGTAACTCTCCAGAGCAATCTCTTCTTGCTGAGACTTTTGGCTCAACGCAGCACGCATTGCTAAGTATTCTTGGGTTGGGTGCGGAGGCATGTGTATCAGAGGGCTCAACGCTGCCTCTGCTTGGTCCGCTTTAACCAATAGTTTTGATAAGCCCAAACGTAGCTTTTCACTATTGGCGTTAAGCTTAATACCCGACTGAAAAAGCTCGTAAGCTTTACGAGTATCACCCTTGCCGAAATAGAGAATAGCGAGCTTTTGACGAACATCTTCATTTCTTGGCGTATAACGAAGTGCTTCGCTGTACCCCTTCAATGCACCTGTAAGATCATTGGCATCCAGCGCTTTCTGAGCTCGCCCTTGAGCATTTACAGAAAGTTGCTCTGGGGTCAGTTCGACTTGTTCAATCAGTATTCGACTGTTTTCTATGTCTTTAGGCTCATCAGAAAGAGGATCAGAGCTGCTTTGCGCAACACTCGCAATCAAAGTCGGCTCAGGCACTTCTGTCGTATTTACTTTTGTTGTTGCTATAGGTTTAGCTTGTACCTGCGGTTTTGTTATTCGTGGCGTTTTAACCACTGAATCGACAACTTGCGCCTGATTTCGAGAGCTTGTCTCTGAGTTGACTTGAGTGAGATAGGAAGAATCGACTACCACTAACTTTTTGGTCGGCGATGACGGAGCTTGAGTAACAATGGCAGACACGTCTGGCGAGCTGTCTACAACAGAAACCTGAACTTGCCTCTCTCGAGTAGAGATTGAGTTATCGACCGTTGGCCCCTGTGAAATCGCCCAACCACCCATGGCCAAACTTAAGGTAAACCCACCCGCAACCCATACTAATGGCGAGCGCGTTTTGACTTTAGGCACAACAGCCGCTTCTATCGATGTTGTTGATTCTTTCTTGGCCAATTCAGACAAGGCGTTATTAATAGCGCTCATAGTTAATTCCAACCCCACAGTATTGGCATTTTAAATTTCGGCTTACATACATCGTATGTTTCGTGCATAGCAGCAAATAGGTGTTGATTTTCAACCGTTTTTTTATCTTCGCTAAATGAAAGCAATAAGGCTTTATGACACAACTGATTAATCAACCTTGGAACCCCTAGAGAAGAGCGCCAAATTGCTTTTTTATGATTCAAACTAAATAGATTTTGATTGCCACCCGATTTAGCTATTCGGTTATCGATATAAGCCACCACTTCGTCAAGGTTAAGCGGTCTTAGTGTTGAGCCAAACGTGATTCTTTGACGAAACTGCCTAAGATGATAGGCTTCTAAGCGGGTATCCAATTCAGGCTGTCCGAGTAACACTATCTGTAATAATTTCTTATCTTCTGTCTCTAAATTACCGAACAACCTTAGTATTTCGAGCGCCTCATCCGATAGAGCTTGAGCTTCATCAAGTATCGCGACTACTTTTAACCCGGTGTTATGCAGTTCAATCAACTTATGTTGAATGTTGTCCACCAGCGAGGCTTCGTTCTCAACCGTTAAACCAAGCTCTTTTGCAACAGCATGACGTAAGTCAGTTCCGGACAGCACAGGGTTTGGCAAGTAAATTAATGCCGTACTCTCTTTTAGATGATTGACCAACATCCGACAAACCATTGTCTTACCAGTGCCAACTTCTCCAGTCACCTTGATGACGCCCTCTCCCATCTCTAACGCCGAGATGACCGTTTGAATCGCCTCAAAATGCGGGGCTAATCCATAAAAAAAATCGGTATTGGGCGTTAACGTAAAGGGCAGTTGTTCAAAACCAAAATGCGCTTGATACATAGGTTCATCCAGTTTGGTAAAGCGCTACCAGCTCAGGGAATGCACATTTACTCTTCATCAGGAAACCATTGTTTAAGCAGATCACGAGAACGCTCCAGCTCAGTTTGCCAAGTATTCACCCCCACAACGGTCGGTTTAAGCAAAATGACAAGCTCGGTCTTTTGCGTCAATTGATTGGTGTTGCGGAATAAGTGGCCCAAAGCTGGAATATCACCTAAGAATGGTACTTTAGACGTCGAATCAACATTGTTGGATTTCATCAAACCACCAATAACCACCACATCACCATCTTGTGCACGAATCACTGAATCAGACTCACGAATAGAACTTTTCGCTAATGGTAGTTGTACAACCCCCATTGTTGAACCAAAGTTGATATCTGTTAATTGCTTTTCCACCTCAATCACCGCAGGGTGAACATGCAGGAATACATTGCCATTATCGTCAATCTGAGGCGTGACATCTAAAGAGATACCCGAAAAGAATGGCGTGAGCTCCACTTCAGGAGCCACGTTTGCGTTGTCACCACTGCCCACCGCACTGGATAAATCGGTGACGTAATACTCATCTGTGCCGACTTTGATCACCGCTTTTTGGTTATTTGCAGCCGTCACTCTTGGGCTAGAAAGCACATTGAGGTCGCCTTGAGTATCCATAAAACTCAATACCGCCTCGAAGCTACTGCTCGATACAACGAGATTAGATTGACCACCCAGGGCATCGCCAATAGGATCCATCCCAGGTAATTTGCCCGGAATAATGGCGCCTGTCGCATCCTTTATAATGGACCCCATGCCAATCGTGTAATTGGTTCCATTTGCCGAGAACATTGTCGTCCAGTTGATCCCCTGTTGGTAACCATCGCTCAAGGTTACTTCCATGATTTTGGCTTCAAGAATCACTTGGCGCTGCAAGCGTTGCTGAGAAACACCTAGGAACTCACGAACCTCGCGAATTTCATCAGGGAAAGCACGAACCGTAATCACACTCGCTTGAGGCGTCACAACAACACTTTGGCCATCACCAGAACCGATGAGGTGCGCAACCGCCGCCTCCAGTTGTGGCCAAAAGTCACTTTCAGAAGTGGTTTCAATCTCAGTGCCACCGCTCGAAGTTGAGTTGTTTGACGCGTTCGATGAATTTGAGTCCGAGTTTGAAGAGCTCGATGAACCGTTGTTTGAGTTAGAGATCGTCCCCGTCGTTATCGTCGTCAACGAGCGACCCGCGCGCTTAACTTGTAAGTAATCGACTGGAATCGTGACTGTGCGAAGGCCTGCAGGGTAGACTTGAATCACTTTACCGCGCTTTTCAATATCATAGCCATACATATCCTGAGCCACAGCCAGCACTTCATCTAGCGTCACATCCGTTAAGTTCAACGTAAGCTTTCCAGACACGCTTGGGTGAATCGCTGCGCTGTATTCTGTGCCTTTCACTAAGCTAGCAAAGAAGGTTCTCGCGTCGACACCTTTTGCTTGAATACGAAAACGCTTTACGGTTTCCATTCCAGGAGACATAGCATCGGTATTAAGCTGAGGCATAAGGTCATCTTGTACAGACAAAGGCAGTTCATGAAGCGCCTTGCTGTTCGCTTCATTAATAGATTCGTTTAAAGACGCTTTTATCTCAATAGGATCACGATGCCCCATCGAACAACCGACCAAAGATGATACTAGGATTGCTACTACAAGTTTACGCATGTCTTCACTCAAACCTTAATTATTCTTAATATCTAAAGAGAACATCTCTAATTTCCACTGCTTAGCGCTTCTCTGCAGAGTGACGTATTCTGAATCTATTTTCTTAACTCTATACCCTTCTATCGTCTCTCCCGGAGCAACAATTTCACCATTGAGAATGGCGTGGCAAGACGTATCCGCTTTACACACGATGCTTTCTAAAGACGGTAAACGATAATGAGTTTGCGCTTGCTTGGCCGGTGCTGTTTTTTGTTGAGGCGTCATCCACCCCAGAGGTGTCGTTGGATCTTGCTCTGCCGACACCAGTGAGCTGGAAAGCAGTAATGACAACAATAGCGTTCTAACCACCGATAAACTCCTGTCTGGTACCTAGTGTATAAACCTCGAATACAAGTCGAGCTGTCGGGTATTCTTCTACTGTGTATTCAAATGTACGCCAGTAGTAATTCACAGGAAGAGACTCAAGCGCTTGAAGGTACGCTGCAATGTCAAAGTAGCTACCGGTCAATTCCATTCTCACCGGGTGAAGGAAATAATCTGAATATTCACTGGTCTCTTTGTTGTTCGAAATCGCTTCTGGCTCAAGTGACTCTAGCGACACCAACTTCAAACCCTTACCTGCATTCAGTACACTTTCTAGCAATTGCGACATTTGGGATGGTGATATGAGCCCATCGACCATTTCAGAAAGCTCAAGAGACAGGGCATCCCTCTCTCGCAACAACTTTTTGCGTTCGAGATCGAGCTCTTTATCAGGATCTTTGTTCAATTTGGCTTGCAGGACCAGTAACTCACCTTGCTGCCTCTGATTTGACTGAATCAGGCTCGTCATCTTGGCATTTTTAGCTTGCAACTCGAGGTATGCAGGCTCCACCAGCAAGGTAAAAAGCAACATGGAGAGACCAACGAAACCACACACGAAAAGCAACCACTTTTCTCTTGGACTTAACGCAAGAAACTTATCGCTAAGTTGATTCCACTGCGGCATTACTTGCTCTCCCTACGAGTACTTAACTCAAAGGTCACCACATCTTGTTCATTACGACCTATTTTCAGTTTTTCAAAAGAACGACCAACAAGATTAAGCTCGTTTTTAAATTGGCCAATCCAGTTAGGGACGACATTAGCATTACGAGCTAAGCCACTCATATCTAACGTGTCATGGGTCATATAGATGTGCGAAAGAGAGATATCATTTCGGCCTAATTGAGCTAAGGAATTCATGACGCCAGAATACCCGACTTTCTGAGATTCGTCGTATTGCCCAATCGCCTTTAACGCCTCTTTTTTTGTTTCAATCTCACGTTTGAGACGCTCAACTGCTGCCACGTTACCAGAGGAGGGTTTATGTTGAGTTAATTTACTATTGAGTTGGTTAATCTGAATGCTAAATTGGTTAGAATCTTGTTGTAACACTGTTAACTCAGTGTCTAAATTGGAAGCTTGATAGTTGATGACAAAGTAACTGCCAAGCAACAATACACCAACCAATCCCCAACTCGCGGCGACATTCGCTAAAGTAAAATACTCTTTTTTAGGCTTTAAATGCTCAGGGTAAAGATTGACCTTGAACGTCTCTTTTTTAGTCGCAAGTTGAACCAATAAACTTTCAGAGTTTTCACGCTCACCTTCAACGAGCAAAGAGACCGTCGAACTGAGTGTATTATTTAACGCACTTTGTAATTCCGCTTCATCCTCTTCATCACAACAGAGCTTTAATTGATGAAGCTGCGTGCCTTTAATTTGAGAGGACAAATAATCAATAGAGCGTTGAAGCTCCAAGGCAAGACCATCTAATTGAAGAGCACTGGACGCCACTCCAGTTAAAGGGGGCAAAACACTACGTATGGTTCTCTGGAAACAAACGGTATGTTCAACAAACGCCCCCAACTTAAAGTGCGAATTAGTACTTCGTTGTAAAAGGATAAAATTCGACAGCTCACCCGTACTATAACCCCAGATTTCATCTTCTGGCGTCACACCTTTTAGCTCAATTTGCGCCGAACTCGTAATATTAACTAGCTTGTCTAATAGCTTTCTCGGCAATACATACACTTGTAGTTTATTAGAAGTAGGTAGAGCGACCGCACTCGCAGTAATCTCCGTAACTCTCTCAGCAACAAGGTCTTTGAGTAGAAATGGTAGGGCAACCGACCATTCGCTTTCTGGAATATCCGGCTTATCAAGCTGATAGGTTTGGTAGTAGTTGGTGCTAACAATAAGTTGAAGAGTATTGCTGGTAAACGCCTCACTATTTAACGACTTATTCAGCGCACTTTCCCAGTCTCCATTAACGAGAGGAATGCTGGTTACTTGAGATTCTTGCCCTGTCGATGAAATATAGACTGCATCGTGACCCAGCATAACAACTTGAGTGTTGTCATTGCTTTTACTTGGCTTTAATTTGTCTACAACCGCTTTAAAATTCATATTTAGCCACTACTCTTACGCCATCGATTCCTTCGACCAATTTTTACTACCGATTCAGTTTTCACCGACTTTGAGTCTTTATTAGGCAAAGGGATAATTTGTTGTTCTTTATCGAAATATCTTCCCTGATAGCCGTTTATACCTATTTCTATCAAAGTGTTCTTTTCTTGTTTTGTCTCAACTCCCACCGCAATTACTTGAGTTGGGGCATCACCACACGCCCCGACTAAACTACGGACAAACAGCTGATTCTCATGCCGTTGATCGATTCTCTTAATCAAACTTCGATGAAGCTTTATATAGTCAACCTTCAAGTCCTTGATGTAATGAGTACTGACAATAGTTCGCCCAGCTTGACCAACAATGATTTTGCACCCTAGTCCGCGCAGCATCTTCGCCACTGGCCTCATATAATCAAGATGGGCAATGAGATCCCCCTCAGAGAACTCAAAAGCGAGTTGTGAACGATGCTGTGCAGAGAGCTGCAGCAATTCACTCCTAAACCATTTAAAATGTTGCTTACTCGCAAATGGCGTGACATTGAGGTTCACTGAATAATAAATAGGTTGAGTTGATTCTTTTAATGACTTCAACAACACCTTCAAAACCGATTGATCCATTTGAGCTTGATAACCCACTTGCTCTACTGCAGGCATGAATCGAGAGGATTTCAATAAGCCTCTCTCTGGGTCCTGAATTCTAGTAAATATTTCTTTATGTAATTCATTAACTTGACCTTGCTCTGACATAAGATAACACCGCTGGGCAAAGATTACTAAATTATCAGGAAGCAACGCTGTATCAAGCAGCGTCCTCCAGCGAACGCTACCTCTATCAAGATCATTTTTGTTTTTTTTCGGGAAGCGGCTCCAGTTATTAATACGCTCCAATTGCGCACTTTTTAATGCCGTTTCTGTTTCACTCATGATTTGGCTGTGACGTTCACCTTCGGTGTACATGGTCACACCGATATGGCACCAATTATCTGACTCTAAAGGCTCTGGTGGTGTTAGCTTATCAAGTTGTCTTAAACACTGGGCTGCCAGCGTTGCAATATCTTTAGCACCTTGATGCGGAATAAATACAGCAAAGTCGGCTTCGTAATAGCGAGAAAAAATTACATCTGGGTATCTCTGAACGATATTCGATAGAACTTCACCAACCTCAATAATAAAGTTATCTGTAACTTGCTTATCATTATCATCACGTACCTGTTCCCACTCATCGATACGTATCAATAACACACCACCACGGGCGCCACTTTCATGCAATGTCGATTCGAGCTTGTTATCAAACAATACTCTGTTAGCAGTGCCTGTGAGTTTATCTAAAAAGGCATGGGTACGAATAAAGGTATCAAAGCGACTACGCTCTTGCCGAGCGTCTTTTAACTCATCAATAAGAACATCGAGAGCTTCACTCGCGGTAAAAGGCCACTCTCGCTCATCACCTCTTGCATGAGCTTCAACCTGACCAGCAAGGATCATCCTTCCACGCTCTTCCAGCATTTCAGAGCCCATTAACTGCTCTTTTAGCCATCGAACGCCACGAGCTAAACAGAAAATGATCAAGGCGACCGCTAAGGTGATCGACCACATCGCCTCTAATGAGTAGCTGTATCCAATGTAAGGAGGCAGGGCCTTAAATTCAATTTGGTAACCGGTATTTCGCTCTAATACATAACTTTTTAGATACAAGCGGCTGGGATCAATCTGTGGGGATGTGTCTTTGAAACGATAGACAATGCCGGTCTTATTCGTCAGCTTCATCTCAACAATGTTGCTTGCTTGCAACATCTTAGGCATCCAACGTTGCATTGAATATGCGGCATCAGGATCTTCCATTTCCTTATCTACGACGTCGACAATACCCTCCAAATAATGGTCTAAATACTCTTGCCCGATACGCTTAAATGAGAGGGTGCCACCGATAAAAAGAATGAACATCGCACTGATCACTATCACGGTGACAAATGCGACCAATCGGGTGCTCAATTTTAGTGTGGGGGTATATCTCATGAATAACGAAATCCTTTTCAACTCACATTATACCGTATTGCTACTTATACTATAAATTGAGGTTGTTAATAAAGCGTTAAGAATTCTAGGTAACAAAAAGCCGCGATGATCGCGGCTTTTTCCAAATTAATACTGTCTTTATATTATATTAAAAACAGGGCTTAAAATGGGATATCATCATCAAAATCCATCGGTGGCTCATTATATTGAGGTTGAGCCTGCTGAGGAGCTTGTTGTTGAGGCGCTTTTTGCGGTTGAGCTGGAGCGCTATATTGTTGCTGTTGTGGTTGCTGAGGTTGACCCCAACCACCTTGCTGTTGTTGGCCACCCATGCCGCCTTGAGCTGGTGCGCCACCTTGAGCACGACCGCCTAGCATTTGCATTACGCCGTTAAAGCCTTGAACCACAACTTCCGTTGTGTAGCGATCTTGACCGCTTTGATCTTGCCATTTACGAGTTTGAAGTTGACCTTCAATGTAAACTTGAGAACCTTTACGTAGGTACTCACCAGCAACTTCAGCTAGCTTGCCAAACAGAGCAACACGGTGCCATTCTGTTTTTTCACGCTGTTCGCCCGTTGCTTTATCACGCCATGACTCTGACGTTGCAATGGTAATGTTCGCTACTGCGCCGCCATTTGGCATGTAACGAATTTCTGGGTCATTACCTAGGTTACCCACTAATATAACTTTGTTAACTCCACGGCTAGCCATGATTTGCTCCGTCTAAATTCGTAGTCTCAGAAAATTTTTAGCGTTCTAGAATAACATGCTTTTCTGCTGTGATAAATCGCATTCCTATTCTCACTTCACGACAAAGAATAAAAACGTAACAAATCATGATATTCAGATCGATGTTGCTTTTTTCTCCACTGATAAACCACTCATTTACTTTAAGGGTTGATATTCAACGCAAGTCACAACAATGATGCTAGAGATGCCAAAGCCTGCATGACAACGTGAAATCTCATTCAATTTAGACATGGAGTTTCAATGAGAAAATCTCGACACGCTCGCACTTTACACTTTATATGCATCGACCCAAGTGATACTTACTTACATGTAAAAGAGATAGAAAAACACCTGTCTATTGTCTTGCACAAGATGACGCCAGACGACTTAATGTTAGTAGACAGAAAGCAGAGTAATCGCATTCTTCTTGTCGACTATAAGCAAGTGCCAAAGCTATTAGTAACCTGCCCTAACTTGACCGTGATGTGGAAAAATAATGAGATCATTTTGTTTAATGTCCCCCAGCAACTGCCAACATCAGAGCTGTTGACTTATGGTGTGTTAAAAGGGCTGTTTTATAAAACCGATAAAAAAGACAAAATTGCTCATGGTTTACAAGAGATAATCAATGGCGAAAACTGGCTGCCAAGAAAGGTCACCAATCAACTGCTGTTTTACTATCGTAATATGGTCAATACCAACACAACGCCGACTAATGTTGATCTCACCATTCGCGAGATTCAGGTTATTCGTTGCCTCCAATCCGGCTCATCGAACACGCAAATAGCTGACGACCTATTTATCAGTGAGTTCACGGTGAAGTCCCACCTCTATCAAATATTCCGCAAACTGGCGGTAAAAAATAGAGTCCAAGCGATCGCATGGGCAAACCAAAACCTGCTTGCATAATTGATCGGCTTCTTAAAGTGACGATAATTTTGAGGGAAGCTCTAGGGCGTGTTGACCTTTCGTGGTTGAATTTTGTTCGAGATAAAAGCGTTTTAATCGCGGCGAGGGGGAAGTAGCCTAGTCATTCTAAGCAAATCTCCCTCAACAAAGAGTAAAACGCTTTTAGCCGAACCCTCCGGGCAGCGTTTGCTGGTCATTTCTACTACGTTAGCGGCTTCTCATGTAGGCTAGCTACACGTCAAAGCCTCTGCCTTGTATAAATACCCAGCAACTCGCTGCAAAAATCAGCTCGAAAGATCAACACGCCCTAGTTAGCCATGCGGATTGTTGCTGAATTTTCGACAAAATTTGTGCTAGAGTTGCACTCAGAAATATCAACCGCTCAGGTTGAATCAATAATTATTATAGATAAAGGGTCTTACGATGATCAAAAAGTGCCTTTTCCCGGCAGCAGGCTACGGTACACGCTTCTTACCAGCAACCAAATCAATGCCGAAAGAAATGATGCCAGTAGTTAACAAACCACTGATTGAGTACGGCGTTGAGGAAGCCATCGAAGCTGGTATGGACGGAATGTGTATCGTAACGGGTCGTGGCAAGCACTCGATCATGGATCACTTCGACAAGAACTACGAGCTTGAACACCAGATCAGTGGCACCAATAAAGAAGACCTTCTGGTTAATATTCGTGAAACAATTGAAGCTGCAAACTTTACCTATATTCGTCAACGTGAAATGAAAGGTTTAGGTCACGCTATCTTGACTGGTCGCGAACTTGTAGGTGACGAACCATTCGCAGTGGTACTTGCCGATGACCTATGTGTAAATGAGCAACAAGGCGTGCTGGCACAAATGGTTGCCCTATACAAACAGTTCCGCTGTTCTATCGTTGCGGTTCAAGAAGTACCTGAAGAAGAGACGCATAAGTACGGTGTTATCTCTGGTGAAATGATCAAAGACGATTTGTTCCGTGTTGATGACATGGTGGAAAAGCCAGAACAAGGCAAAGCACCAAGCAACCTAGCGATCATTGGCCGTTACATCTTGACTCCTGATATCTTCGAACTGATCGAGCAAACGGAACCAGGTAAAGGTGGCGAGATCCAAATCACCGATGCACTGCTCAAACAAGCAAAAGCAGGTTGTGTATTGGCGTACAAATTTAAAGGTCAGCGTTTTGACTGTGGCAGCGTAGAAGGCTATATCGAAGCAACAAACTACTGTTTTGAAAACTTATACAAGAAAGACCAGCAGCAAGTTGAGTTAGGCAAACACGCAACACAGAAAGAAGCATAACTACTGACTGGTAAGTAACATTTCATACGATGTAAAGGGCGGCTCTAGGAGTCGCCCTTTTTAATTACTGTTTTTTTATCCAGTAAAACTTTGCACAAATCTCACTCTATGTAATACTTTAGCCACTAAAAATTACATGGTCTGTTGAGATGGATAAAATAGAAATTAGAGGCGCTCGTACGCATAACCTCAAAGACGTAAACCTTACCATCCCTCGTGATAAGTTGATTGTTATCACAGGTCTTTCTGGTTCAGGTAAGTCATCACTTGCGTTTGATACACTCTACGCAGAAGGACAACGCCGTTATGTTGAGTCCCTGTCTGCCTATGCTCGTCAATTTCTATCCCTTATGGAAAAGCCTGATGTCGACCACATCGAAGGCTTATCTCCCGCCATCTCAATAGAACAAAAATCGACGTCTCATAACCCTCGCTCAACAGTCGGTACTATTACAGAAGTGTATGACTATCTGAGACTTCTTTATGCTCGAGTCGGCGAACCCCGCTGTCCAGAACACAATACACCGCTTGCCGCGCAAACTATCAGCCAAATGGTAGACAAAGTACTTGAGCTACCTGTTGGTTCAAAGATGATGCTGTTAGCACCAATCGTTAAAGAACGTAAAGGTGAGCACGTAAAAACACTAGAAAACTTAGCGGCTCAGGGCTTTATTCGCGCGCGTATTGATGGTGAGACATGCGACCTATCCGATCCACCAGCATTAGAACTGCATAAGAAGCACACTATTGAAGTCGTCGTTGATCGATTTAAAGTACGCCCCGATCTACAACAGCGCTTAGCCGAATCGTTCGAGACCACATTAGAGCTCTCTGGTGGTATTGCCGTTGTCGGTTGGATGGACGAAACAGATCAAGAAGAGATCGTGTTCTCTGCTAACTTCGCTTGTCCCAAGTGTGGTTACAGCATGCAAGAGCTTGAACCTCGCCTATTCTCATTCAACAACCCAGCTGGTGCATGTGGTACGTGTGATGGCCTTGGAGTTCAGCAGTATTTTGATCCGAGTCGAGTGATCTTAGATGAGAACCTTAGTATTGCAGATGGAGCTATTAAGGGCTGGGATCAAAAGAACTACTACTATTTCCAGATGCTAACATCGCTCTCGGAACACTATGGTTTCGATCTGTTTGCACCCTTTAATTCTCTACCCAAGAAGACTCAAGAGATCATTCTCAAAGGTTCAGGTCGTACTGAAGTTGAATTCAAGTACATCAATGATCGTGGTGATATTCGAGTCAAACGTCACCCATTTGAAGGTATTTTGAACACGTTGGAGCGCCGTTACCGTGATACGGAATCAAATGCAGTCCGTGAAGATCTTGCTAAGTACATCTCAACGAAATCATGCTCGAGCTGTGACGGTACTCGTTTAAGGTTAGAGGCTCGTAATGTCTTCGTTGGCGATACTACATTGCCTGAAATCGTTGAACTGAGCATTGCTGATGCATTGCAATTTTTCCAAGAGTTGAAGTTAGACGGTCAACGTGGACAAATCGCCGATAAAGTAATGAAAGAGATCAATGATCGCCTGCACTTCTTGGTTAATGTCGGCTTGAACTACCTCAACCTATCACGCAGTGCTGAAACCCTATCTGGTGGTGAAGCGCAACGAATTCGTCTCGCAAGTCAGATCGGTGCAGGCTTAGTGGGAGTTATGTATGTATTGGATGAACCATCGATTGGCCTCCACCAACGTGACAATGAACGACTGCTACAAACCTTGGTTCACCTAAGAGACTTAGGCAATACAGTGCTTGTCGTTGAGCATGATGAAGACGCGATTCGCTGTGCAGACCATGTGATCGATATCGGCCCTGGTGCTGGTGTGCACGGCGGCCACGTCGTCGCAGAAGGCACCATGCAAGATATCATCGACAATCCAAATTCGTTGACAGGTCAGTACCTGAGTGGCGTAAAAGAGATTGAAGTACCAAAACAACGAACGCCGATCGACAAGAAGAAAGTCGTCGAGATCATTGGGGCTACCGGTAATAACCTGAAAAATGTCACCGCGACTATCCCGGTTGGCCTATTCAGTTGTATTACTGGTGTATCAGGATCAGGCAAGTCGACACTGATTAATGACACCTTCTTTAAGATTGCTCACACCCAACTCAACGGTGCAACGACAGCAGTACCTGCACCTCACAAGAAGATCAAAGGATTAGAGCATTTCGATAAGGTCATCGATATTGACCAAAGCCCTATCGGTCGAACGCCAAGATCAAACCCTGCAACCTACACAGGAATATTCACTCCTATTCGTGAGTTGTTCGCTGGAACACAAGAGTCACGTTCGCGCGGTTACAAACCGGGACGCTTCAGCTTTAACGTGCGTGGCGGACGCTGTGAAGCTTGTCAGGGCGATGGTGTTATCAAGGTAGAAATGCACTTCCTACCGGACGTTTATGTGCCGTGTGATGTGTGTAAGGGCAAGCGCTACAACCGTGAAACACTAGAAGTTCGCTACAAGGGTAAAACCATTGATGAAGTACTGGAAATGACCGTAGAAGACGCACGTGAGTTCTTTAATCCGGTTCCAGTAATCGCACGTAAACTACAAACTCTCATGGATGTTGGTCTTTCTTACATCCGCCTAGGGCAAGCCGCCACGACCCTATCTGGTGGTGAAGCTCAACGTGTTAAATTGGCGCGTGAGTTGTCGAAGCGAGATACAGGAAAGACTTTATACATTCTCGATGAACCAACAACCGGCCTTCACTTCCACGATATCCAACAGTTATTGACCGTATTACATCGACTGCGTGATCACGGCAATACCGTTGTGGTAATTGAACACAACTTGGATGTCGTTAAAACCGCAGACTGGATACTCGATCTCGGCCCTGAAGGTGGTCAAGGTGGTGGTGAAATTGTTGCAGAGGGTACACCAGAAGATGTGGCACTAGTCGAAGGTTCACATACCGCACGCTTCCTTAAGCCTATGTTAAATTTGAACTAGGTGTAAAATAGCGTCCTGCGGGCAGGCAGAAAAATGTTAAAGTAACGGAGCTTGTTTCAAAAGGAACAAGCTCCGTTTGTATAAGGTTAGGGATTTATGGCAACAATACACACTAGCGGAACCCAGCTAGAGCATCAGGTCACTCAGCTACCTCTCAACAAAGCATTCATTGCTTCACTAGCTGTTGTGTTCTTACTCGCCATGCACTTTTTCATGCCTAACCCAGGAGGTTCGGGGCTTGCTCTATCCTTTAATCCGACGACTTGGCTGGCTCTAAGCTTCACTTTAGCCATTGGTTTTTATCAACTAGCGACCAATCGAGCACTCAAGTACTCCAAGTTAACTGTAGGTTTGCTGATAAGCTGCGTGATACTCACATTACCGATTCTATACAGCAATGCTTCACCGCAAGGGGCTTCAGCTCGATTACTTGGCTTATGGGCTGGCTTTGCCTTATTCGTGGTTCTTCAACAATTCAAATTCAGCAACAAATACAAACAGCGAATGCTGTGGTTCATCGTACTCGCTGTCGTCATACAAGCGCTTTTTGGTTATGCACAATATTTTTTGCTAGAGCCTGGTAACCTATTTGGCTACAACACTGATGCTAATCGCCCTTATGGGATCTTCCAACAGCCTAATGTGATGGCTAGCTTTTTAGCGACGGGGTTTGTCCTTTCTGCTTACCTACTGGCGAGGCAGCCAGCCAAGTACAACCATAAGATTAGCGAATCATTTTTACTCTACCTAACACCAACGTTAACGGTACCACTGCTGATCATCATCGCATCACGCACAGGTTGGTTAGCAGCACTCATTGGGTTAGCGTGTATTCTGCCTTACCTCTACAAGTTCTCGACCAAGAAACGATTCTACGGATGGTGTGTATCCGTTGCTGTCGGTATCGTAGTTGCATTTTCAGTAATCAGTCTTAGCACTACAGATAGTATAGCGAGTAAAAAAGCGAACCTAGAGAGCCCTCGTGCTTACACCTTACCGCAAACATTAGACATGTTGGTGGAGAAGCCATTTACTGGTTACGGCTACGGAAAATTTGAATCAGAGTACACCCTGTATACCGCTCGTCAGCATCAACTCAATTCAAACTATCATCCGGGGCTTCCAGCAATGGATCATCCTCACAATGAGTTTCTATTCTGGGGAGTTGAGGGCGGTATTGTACCTATCATAGGAATATTGATTGCCGCAGTACTAGTATTGTCGCGTATCTCGAGCTCAGCGAAAGGAACACGCTTAGCTTTATTGGCGCTATTCATACCGATACTTTTACACTCTCAGCTAGAGTACCCGTTCTATCACTCAACGATACACTGGATAACCTTTATCATATTGATTTATTGGGTCGACCAGCGCTCTTCACGTCACTATCAACAGCCGTTTAGCATCATCAGTAAGACATTATTTAGAGTGATCAGCTTAGTGTTACCCATTCTGGTGAGTGTTTACATGTTGAGTGCACTGCATACCAACTATGTACTGACCAAATTTGAGCTATCTAAACCTAAAAACCCAGATATTCTCAAACAAGTCACCAACCCTGTGGTTTGGAAAGATCGCTACGATTGGGATATATACAGCACCTACCTCAACATTGGCCTCTATAAGGGCGACCATAGCCTTATTCAGCCTTACGTTGATTGGTCACTAGAGATCATAAAGAGTAAACCAAGACCAGCGTTCTACAGTAACCTGATCCTTGCTTACCAAGGTTTAGGAAAAGAGAGTAAAGCGGAACAAATTCGGAGTGAAGCAAAGTTTTTATTTCCAAACAGAGACTTTTCACAGGTTCAGTACAAGAAAGTATCTCAAGCAGAAAACAACGTCTCATCGGCAGAGTAATTAGGCACTAGCGAGGTATGACTTTCGCATCTCACCTTTAGAGTAAATACAAAAAAGCGCACGATCCTCGTGCGCTTTTCTTTAAAACTAATCTGATTTGACTATTCAAGTGCGTCTTGCAGCGCCTTAAGACACAGTGCGACATTCTCTTTACGAGCACCGTAGCCCATCAAGCCAATACGCCATGCCTTCCCAGCCAAAGAACCAAGGCCAGCACCAATCTCAAGGTTATACTCTTCTAAAAGCTGCGATCTGACTTTCGCTTCATCGATTCCTTCGGGGAAGTAAAGAGCATTAAGTTGTGGTAAACGGCTCTCCTCCTCAACAACAAATTTCAGTCCTAATGCTTCCACGCCCTCTTTCAACTCTTGATGCATAGCGTGATGGCGAGACCAAGCATTATCTAAGCCTTCATTTTTCAATAGCACGAGAGACTCATGCAGCGCGTAAAGACTATTGACTGGTGCAGTATGGTGATAACTACGCTTACCTTCTCCGCTCCAGTAACCTAATACTAGGCTCTGATCCAAGAACCAACTTTGTACCGGTGACTGACGCGCTTTCATTTTATCAACGGCACGCTGAGAGAAAGTCACTGGTGATAAACCAGGAACACAAGACAAGCACTTCTGACTGCCAGAATAAACCGCATCGAGCTGCCATTCGTCCACTAACAGTGGTACACCACCCAGTGAGGTCACAGCATCAACAATCGTCAATGCATCGAACTGTCGGGCAACCGCAGAGATAGCTTGAGCATCCGATAGCGCACCAGTAGAGGTCTCAGCATGCACAAACGCAACCGCGACAGCATCTGGGTTTTCTGATAATGCTTGCTGTACCTTTTCGACAGATACAGGCTTACCCCATTCGTCATCAACAAGAATTGCTTCGCCACCGCAGCGCACCACGTTTTCTCGCATACGTTCACCAAACACGCCATTGCGACAGACGATGACCTTTTCACCGGGCTCAATCAAGTTAACAAAACAAGTTTCCATACCAGCACTGCCTGGTGCTGATACAGCAATCGTAAACTCATTCTCTGTCTGAAAGGCATACTTAAGAAGCTGTTTAACCTCATCCATCATTGCAATAAAAAGTGGATCGAGGTGACCAATAGTTGGTCGACTCAATGCTTGAAGCACTTGAGGTGAGATATCAGAAGGCCCTGGCCCCATTAACGTTCGATGTGGTGGATAAAAGCTATCGATAGTAGAAGTATTTTTTAAGTTAGACATGTAAATCCCTTACGTTAATGGTGTTGATATGCCACCCTAAAGCAAATCGAACATGTCGGCAATTAGCCTTAGGTCTTGAGGTCAAACCACTGTCACATAATTGTTAAAATTATTTTTAAAGTATTTTTAAATTATCTCAAGTTACCAATTGACATTGTGAGCGCAAACACGTTCAATGAAATGGCTATCTAGCAGAAGAGGAGCACTGCCCAGGCAGGTGTTTTGTGGAACCGCATTTCCAATACAAAGCATTTATGGGGAGCAGTGCCGAGATAATAAAAGGATGCAGGACCTTTATTATCGGTTGAGCGGGCTGAATCCCGGCAACTGTCACCATTTCTATATGGTGAAGAGCTTCTGAGGTTACTATTCACATAATTCCTCTCTTTTTGCTCTAAAACTCTCTTCGAAAAACATTGGACGTTGGATTACCCAACCGTAATTTTAGTTTAGGAAGTCGTGGGAGATATATCGTGAGTGCATCTAATGTAGCTGGTTCTTTTAATGTCGCTAAGTTTGGTGGTACAAGTGTTGCCAACTTTGAAGCAATGAGCCGTTGTGCTGCCATTATTGAAAACAACTCAAATACCAAGTTAGTCGTAAGTTCTGCGTGTTCAGGTGTAACCAATTTACTTGTCGAATTGGCAAACGGTGTTCAAGACAAAACTCGCCGTCAGGCAGTGATGACCCAGTTGACGGACACCCACAATGCCATTCTTGATCAACTTACTGACCCAATCAGCATCGAAAAAGAGGTTCACTCCATTCTTGATGACATTGCGAATGCTGCTGAGGCCGCATCACTTCAGACAAGCACTAAACTAACCGATCACTTAGTTGCGTGCGGTGAGCTAATGTCAACATACCTTCTTACTCAGATCCTTCGCGAACGTGGTGCCCCAGCAGTTCGTTTCGATATCAGAGAAGTCATGCGTACCAATGATGACTTCGGAAAAGCGGAACCTCAGCTTGAAGATATTTCAGTATTAGCAAAAGAGAAACTGATTCCACTGTGTCAACAACAAGTTGTAGTCACACAGGGTTTTATTGGTGCGGACAATGATGGCAATACAACAACCTTAGGCCGTGGTGGTAGTGATTACTCAGCAGCGCTTATTGCAGAGTCCGTACAAGCGATTGGCTTAGAAATTTGGACAGACGTTCCAGGTATCTACACCACAGACCCTCGCATAGCACCTCAAGCATCTCCAATCCCAGAAATCAGCTTCAGTGAAGCCTCTGAGATGGCAAACTTTGGTGCGAAGATCCTTCACCCATCCACGCTCGTACCTGCATTACGTCACCAAATTCCGGTATTTGTCGGCTCTTCAAAAGCACCAGAATTAGGTGGAACTTGGATTCGTCAGCAGGTGGAAAGCTCTCCACTATTCAGAGCCCTTACTCTTCGCTGCAACCAGACCATGGTTACATTGCGCAGTGCAAATATGTTTCATGCTTACGGCTTTCTTGCAAAAGTATTCGAGATCCTTGCTAAACATAAGATCTCCGTCGATCTGATCACTACCTCGGAGATCAGTGTGTCACTCACCCTAGATCAAACGGATACATCAGGTGGTGCACCTGAGTTACCAGAAGCAGCACGCCTTGAACTAGAAGAGCTTTGCTCAGTCGATGTTGAACACGATCTTTGTTTAGTGGCATTGATTGGTAATAACATGAGCGACAGCAAAGGCTATGCTAAGCAAGTATTCAGTACTCTGGAAGATTTCAACCTGCGTATGATTTGTTACGGCGCAAGCCCTCATAACTTATGTTTCCTACTCAATAAATCCGTATCTAAACAGGCGATTCAAAAGCTGCATCAAGAGCTATTCGAATAAGGCGATTGTGAATTAATAAGAGTTAAGCACTCAAAATATAGGTACAAAAAGGGTTGCGATTAAGCAACCCTTTCTCTTTCTAGTTTTACGAATAACTCGCTAATTTAATCACTAGTTAATATTTGGCCCTAGCCACTTTTCAGCTTCCAACATATCCCACCCCTTACGGTCAGCATAGCTGTCTACTTGGTCCTGTTGAATCTGAGCAATCGCAAAGTATCGAGAATCCGGGTGAGAGAAGTACATCCCAGACACTGAAGCACCTGGCCACATCGCGTAGCTAGACGTCAGTGACATATCGATGGTTTTCTCAACATCCATTAACTCCCACAAACTGCCCTTCTCTGTGTGCTCTGGGCAAGCTGGATATCCAGGAGCAGGACGAATACCTTGGTATTTCTCTCTAATCAAATCATCGTTAGATAAATTTTCATCTGGGGCGTAACCCCAAATGTCCTTTCTTACCTCTTGGTGCAGGTACTCAGCAAACGCTTCTGCTAGTCGGTCAGCCACAGCCTGAATCATGATGGCATTGTAGTCGTCACCATTAGCCTTATATTCATCCGCTAACTCTCGCTCACCAATACCACCTGTCACGGCAAAACCACCAATCCAGTCCGCTTTACCACTTTCTTTTGGAGCAATGTAGTCTGACAAACAGTAGTTAAAACCATTAGGCTTCTCAGTCTGTTGGCGAAGGTTATGCAGAACTTTTAGAACTTCGGTACGAGACTCGTCGGTATACACCTCAATGTCATCACCAACACTGTTGGCAGGGAACATCGCACACATGCCCCGGGCTTCGAGTAGCTTCTCTTTCTCTACACGATCAAGTAACTCGTTCGCATCTTTGAATAAACGTTTTGCCTCTTCGCCCACTTCTTCATGGTCAAGAATAGCTGGGTACTTACCGACTAATGACCATGTCATGAAAAATGGTGTCCAGTCGATGTAGTGACGCAGTGTTGCCACATCAAAATCATTGAATACATGCACACCCGGTCTGGCTGGTACTGGCGGAGTATATGCATCCCAATCAATCGCCACTTTATTTGCGCGAGCTTGCTCTAGAGTCACAGGCTTAGTACGAGGCTTCTTACGGTTATGCTGATCACGAACGCGCTCATAGTCTAAGTCCAACTTCTCAACGAAGGCAGGTTTTAGCTCTTCAGAAAGTAGTGAGGTACAGACGCCAACTGCACGAGAAGCGTTATTAACGTAGACCACAGGTTCTGAGTAATTCTGCTCAATTTTAACAGCAGTATGCGCCTTAGATGTCGTAGCGCCACCAATCAATAATGGTAGCTTAAAGCCTTGTCGTTCCATTTCTTTGGCAACATGCACCATTTCATCAAGAGATGGAGTAATCAGACCCGAAAGGCCAATAATATCGACATTTTCTTCTTTCGCGACTTTGAGAATCTTTTCACATGAAACCATTACACCTAAGTCGATGATGTCATAGTTATTGCACTGAAGAACAACGCCAACAATATTCTTACCAATATCATGAACATCGCCCTTAACTGTCGCGAGAAGGATCTTACCGTTACTCGCGCCAACTTGTTTGGATGCGTTGATGAACGGCTCTAAATGGGCTACTGCTTGCTTCATTACACGAGCTGATTTAACAACTTGAGGGAGGAACATCTTACCTGCACCAAATAAGTCGCCAACCACGTTCATACCGTCCATTAACGGGCCTTCAATCACCTCAATTGGACGAGCTGAATTAACACGCGCTTCTTCAGTATCTTCAACGATGAAGTCAGTAATACCTTTGACCAAAGAATGCTCTAAGCGCTTTTCTACAGGCCAAGTACGCCACTCTAGCGCTGATTTATCTTCCACTTTACCAACAGCTCGTTCTAGGTACTCGGTTGCCATATCGAGCAAGCGCTCCGTCGAATCATCACGGCGGTTTAGTACAACATCCTCAACAGCATCACGCAGATCTTCTGGCACGTTATCGTAAATTTCCAGCTGACCAGCGTTTACGATGCCCATATCCATACCATTTTTAAAACAGTGATATAGGAATACAGCGTGGATTGCCTCACGAACGTAGTTGTTACCTCGGAATGAGAATGACACGTTCGATACACCACCTGAGATCATCGCATGAGGTAGGTCACGCTTGATATCCTCTATCGCACCAATAAAATCAACTGCATAGTTGTTGTGCTCTTCAATACCCGTCGCAACCGCGAAGATGTTCGGGTCAAAAATAATGTCTTCAGGTGGGAAGCCAACCTCATCAACAAGAATGTTGTAAGCATGGGTACAGATCTCGACTTTACGTTCACGTGTGTCTGCCTGACCGACTTCATCGAACGCCATTACGATGACGGCAGCACCATAACGGCGAACCAATTTAGCTTGCTCGACGAACTTTTCTTTACCTTCTTTTAGAGAGATGGAATTAACAATGCCTTTTCCCTGAATACACTTCAGGCCAGCTTCAATAACCTCCCACTTTGATGAATCGACCATCACTGGGACTTTTGAAATCTCTGGCTCAGAGGCACATAGATTAAGGAATTTAACCATGCACGCTTCAGCGTCTAGCATCCCTTCATCCATGTTGATATCGATGATCTGAGCGCCATTTTCGACTTGTTCACGAGCAACGCTCAGCGCTTCATCGTAAAGCTCCTCTTTAATCAAACGTTTGAAGCGTGCAGAACCAGTAACGTTAGTACGCTCGCCTACGTTTATAAACAGAGACTCTTTAGCAATGGTCAGAGGTTCTAAACCGGATAAACGACATGACACAGGTAGATCTGGCAATGCGCGAGGAGTTATACCTTCAACCGCTTCTGCCATTTGGCGAATATGCTCTGGCGTAGTACCGCAACAGCCACCAATCAAGTTCAAGAAGCCACTTTCAGCCCACTCTTTAACGTGTTCAGCCATGTCTTCAGGAGAAAGGTCATACTCGCCAAACGCGTTAGGTAAACCTGCGTTAGGGTGAGCGGAGACATAGCTCTCTGAAATACGGGACATCTCACCAACATACTCACGCAACTCATCAGGCCCTAATGCACAGTTCAACCCAAACGAGATGGGTTTAACATGACGAAGTGCGTTATAGAAAGCCTCCGTTGTCTGGCCTGAAAGTGTACGACCTGATGCATCTGTAATAGTACCGGAGATCATGACAGGTAAAGTGACACCCACTTCTTCGAAGACAGATTCAACCGCAAAGGCACAAGCTTTGGCATTGAGTGTATCGAAGATAGTTTCGATAAGAATAAGGTCTGAGCCACCTCTAATCAGTGCACGAGTCGATTCAGAGTAAGCCACGACTAATTCATCAAAGCTCACATTACGATAGCCTGGATCATTAACATCTGGAGAGATAGAGCAAGTACGGTTTGTTGGACCTAATACGCCTGCAACAAAACGAGGTTTTTCAGGAGTCTTTGCTGTCCATTCGTCGGCGGCTTCACGTGCTAGCTTGGCTGCTGCAAAGTTAATTTCTTCACTAAGGCTTTCCATATCGTAGTCGGCCATTGCAATAGTTGTAGCGTTAAAAGTATTGGTTTCAAGGATATCAGCCCCAGCTTCCAGATATTGCGAATGAATACCTTTGATAAGCTTAGGTTGTGTCAGTACCAAAAGGTCATTGTTACCCTTTACGTCACTATGCCAATCCGCAAAGCGTTCACCACGATAGTCTTGCTCTTCCAATTTATAGTCCTGAATCATGGTGCCCATACCACCATCAATCAGTAAAATTCGTTGCTTCAACAGAGCGTCAATCTTTTGCCTTACATTACTTCCCACGGTACAGCCTCATTCCTTTAATTATGCTTCCATCCTATCACACATTAAAAAGGAGTCTAGACGTCTAAATGAGAGAATTGATTACCAAGTCCTGACAAAAAGTGTTTGCTATTTGAGCATGAGACAACGAAAATTCACCTTCATACTTTGTTACATGTTGGTACCCCAATGTCGGTCTATTACACTTTATGCTTCTTGTCTGCTGCAGCCATGCTCATTGCCTTCGTTAATAGCAAAATTGGTAAAATGCAAACAACCATCGCCATCACAGCTGGCTCAATGATGCTCTCTCTTCTAATAATCATTGCGGGCCAAAACAACTGGTTTCAATTGGCCGAAATCGCCTCCGAAACGGTTGCCAGTATCAATTTTGAAGACTTCCTACTCAAAGGGATCTTGGGCTTCTTACTCTTTGCTGGCGGTTTAGGGATAAAGCTACCAAACCTAAAAGACCAAAAGTGGGAGATCACAGTACTTGCGCTCGGTGCTACTCTTTTCTCGACTTTCTTTATTGGTTTTGTTCTTTATGGATTTTGTCAATTCATTGGCATCCAATTCGGGCTTATTTACTGTTTACTGTTCGGTTCTCTTATCTCCCCTACCGACCCAATCGCCGTTTTAGCCATTGTAAAGAAACTCGACGCGCCAAAACGAATCTCTACTCAGATTGAAGGTGAGTCTCTATTTAACGATGGTTTTGGTTTAGTAATCTTCGTCACTCTGTTCACCATTGCGTTCGGAACAGAAGCACCGACATTAGGCAGTGTAACCATGCTGTTTGTCCAAGAGGCCATTGGCGGCATAGTTTATGGCTTTGCTTTGGGGCTTATATTCCACTATTTAATCAGCAACACTAATGACCACTCAATGGAACTACTGTTAACAATAGGTGTGCCAACCGCAGGTTATGCTTTTGCAGAATTACTTCATGTATCAGGACCATTGGCTATGGTGGTATCAGGTATCATGATTGGTAATTGGACTCGCTTTATCGGCTTCTCAAAAGAGAGTGAAGATCACCTAGACCACTTCTGGGAGCTAGTAGATGAGTTTTTAAATGGCGTATTATTCTTATTGATTGGTATGTCGATGCTGCTATTCAAATTCCACCAAGAAGACTGGATCTTAATGGCATTCGCCGTTCCTCTAGTATTGGGGGCACGCTACCTAAGTGTTTTCTTGTCATACATTGGATTTAAACGCTTTAGAACTTATAACCCGTGGTCGATTAAGATTTTAACTTGGGGTGGCTTACGTGGTGGCTTAGCGCTAGCAATGGCTCTATCAATCCCTTCAGGTATCTGGGTAATTGAAGACAAGGCGATAGATGTTAAAGAGATAATCCTTGTTATGACCTATGCCGTAGTAGTGTTCTCGATTCTCGTTCAAGGCTCAACGATCACACCAATGATAGAAAAAGCCAAACAAGCTGAAAAAGAGTTAGATTAACAACCATATAATAAACAGAGGCCGCTTATATAAGCGGCCTTTTTTGTACCCGTTCTCTACCAACGTTCCTACCTTAGGTTGTCTCATATCCTATCAGCATGAGAAAGCCCAAAACAACGGCTAAACTCCTAGGATTATCTAATCGAACTATAATGTCAGGTGAAAAGATTCAGTATCATACCTTTTCCGAAAGAATTAAATCTAGTTCGGAAAATACCGAAACTATGAGTAGTAATTTAAAAAGTAGTGGAGTAACAAACAAAATTAAAAAGCCAAGACACACTGAAATTTCAGCTAAACCAGAACAGTTTAGACTGGAGGGGGGAGCTAACCAGAAGCAGCCTCGGTTATCTAAAAATCACCTTAAAGGAGAACAAGCGTGAAGCCCCTGCACATCTTTATATAACGCTTGGAATATTCAGCTTAAAATAATCGCTGCTATATTAGGTTGTGGGAGCTGCTGTAGTAAGTTGTGGGAATTAGCGACTCTGCCAATAGCACTAATTCGTACCCAGAAAGCAAAAAGGCTCTAGCATTTCTGCTAGAGCCTTTTAATT